>JAITFE010000060.1 GCA_031281585.1 Bifidobacteriaceae bacterium
CCCGGCCCAACGGCATCGTCCCAGGCCACCGCCCCGGACCGTCACGCTGCCGCCCGGGGGCGCACTGCTGCACGGAAGTGGTTGAATGTTCGCAAAGCGCATTTCGGCCAACGGGAGGCACCCACATGTTGCGACGCCGTGTGTTGACGGCCGCATTGTCCGCGGGCGTTCTGACCGGGGTGGTCGCGCTGGCCGCCTGTTCGGATCGCGGGAACGTGCCGACCTTGAACCAGGACGGCCGGGCTGTCGCCCCACGGACCCAGGCGGAAGAGATCGCGGACCAGGCGCGAGGCGCCGAAGAGCTGCTCGACTGCCTCGCGGCGGCGGAAATCCCGGCCGCCACCGAGTCCTGGTACGGCGACGGCCAACTTCATGTTGTCATCGACGTCAAGAATGACTACATCCTGTCATGGGGGCAAATGCCCGAGTTCAGCGAGCCCCTGTCAGACGCGCTCCTGGCCATGGCCGAAAAGTACGACCCGCACGCGGCGATGATCAGGGAAATCAGCGCGGGCGGGTCCCCGCCCGCCGTGGAGGACGTTGAGGTGGCGCCTTATCTGATCATCGGCGCGCGGGACCACACCGAAGACTTGCGCCAATGTCTCCAGTCGTCCGGGTACACCGAACCAATCGACTACCCGGACCCGGCTGATGAGATCGCAGCCAAGCAGGCGACTTTGTCGGCCACGCTGTCGTGGATCGAATGCGCCCGCGCCAACGGCTACCCGAACATGGAGGACCCGGAGCCGGTGCAAGCCGACGATTGGCAGACGGAGCCAAGAGCCGTTCTGCCGGCAACCATCACCGAAGGCGCCATGCGCGCCCTGGTGGAGGCTTGCCCGATAGTCGACGAACAAGCCTGGGTGGCCCACTACCAGGCGCTGATTGACCTGGGACAGGCCCCGTCTGCGGAGCAATTCCGAGAAGTGGAGATCCAGTACCCGCTGAACCAGCCGAACATCGGCTTCGACGTGCCCGGCGCGGACGGACGCTACCGCCCCGGAGCGCGGACAGGCGACCCATTCCCGGACAGCGTTGTCCGGGCGTTCCAAGTCATCCAGGCGGAAGACGATCGCCTCCACGAGAAGTACGCGGACATGTTCGCGGGCGGCTGACCGTCCCAGACCCGACCGGGGCGCTATGGGATGACGGGGCCGGACTGCCGGCGTGGTTGGATGGAGGTGAACCGCGTTTCCCCAGGCCGGGAGGTCACCATGTTGCGATGCCGCATGTCGACAGCCGCGTTGTCCGCGGGCGTTCTGATCGGGGTGGTGGCGCTGGCCGGCTGTTCGGACAGCGAGGATGTGCCGACCTTGGACCAGAGCGGCGGGACGGGCGGCCAGGCGGAAGTGATAGCCGCCCAGGCGCGGAGCGCCGAAGACCTGGTCGACTGCCTGGCGGCGGCGGAAATCCTGGCCGCGACCGAGGCCTCGCGGGGCGACGGCCAGCTTCGCGTGGTCCTTCAGATTGACCAAGAGCACATCATGTCCTGGGGCGGGTGGCCGGAGGCGAGCGAGACGGCGGCGGACTCGGTGCTGGACGTGGCGGCGCAATACGATCCGCGCATGGCCGCCCTCAAAGTGATCAACGCGGGCGGGTCGCCACCGCCCATGGAGGACATCGAGGTGGACCCGTACCTGGTGATCGGGGCGACGGACCGAACCGGCGAATTCCGGCAGTGCCTCAAATCGTCCGGCTACACGGAGCCGGTCGCCTACCCGGATCCCAACCCCGAGATCGCAGAGAAGCAATTGATGTTGGACGCCACGCTGCCATGGATCGACTGCGCCCGCGCCAACGGCTACGTCGACATCAAGGACCCGCTGCCGGTCAAAGCCGACGGATGGCAGACGCAGCCGCTGGCCGTCCTGCCCGCAGACATGGAAGAGGACGCCTTCCGCTCGCTGATCGAGGTGTGCCCGATCATCGACGAGGCGGCGTGGACCGCCAACTACAAGGCGCGTCAGGCACTGCCCCCGAACCCGACGCGGGAGGAGTTCAACCAGGTCGACGTCGACTACCCGCGGGGCGAGCCAAGCATCGGCTTCGATTTGCCCGGCCTGGACGGCCACCCGAACGCCGCCAGCGGCGCCCCGTATCCCGACAACGTGAGCGAAATCTTCCTGATCATTCAGTTGGAGGAACAGCGCTTTGACGAGGAGCACCCGGACTTGGTCGCCTGGTGACTGCTTCCGCTCGGCGACCGCAGGCAAGAAGCGGGCGGGAAAGGGGGACGGTCCTGATGACGGAAATGGGGACGGTACCTATTTCGGAGGCGAAATAGGTACCGTCCCCATTTCCGTCGCCGTCTTCGTCAGCCCAGGAGCGCTAGCTCTTCCGGGGTCAGCTCCAAATCGGCGGCGGCCAGCGAGTCCAGAATGGTCTCCGGGCGCGAGGAGCCGGGGATCGGGATGACGTGGTCGCCCTTGGCGAGTTCCCAGGCCAGAGCGACCTGCTGGGGCGAGACCCCGTGGTCGCGGGCCACCTCGCCGAAGGCGGCGAAGCGGTCGGCCAAGCCGCCGGCGTTGGCGATCCCGCCCAGCGGGCTCCACGGCAGGAACGCGATCCCCAGTTCTGCGCACAGTTCGAGCTCCGGCTCGGAAGACCTGAAAGCGGGCGAGAACTGGTTTTGCACGGCCACCAGGTCTTCGCCCAGGATCGACAAGGCCAGCTTGATCTGCTCCGGATTCGCGTTGGAAATCCCGGCTTTGACGATCACGCCCTCCGCCAGCAGGTCGGCCAGCGCGCCGATCGAATCCGCGTACGGCACGCGGGGATCCGGGCGGTGGTAGTAGTACAAGCTAATGGCCTCGACGCCAAGCGCCCGCACCGATTCCTTCGCGCAGGTCTTCAACCAAGCGGGCTGACCGGCCAAGGGCCAGTCGGCGCCGCTGTAAGGATGGCGGAAATGGCCGCCCTTGGTGGCCACCAGCACCTCGGAGACGTCGCCGGGCCAAGAGCGCAGGGCCTCGGCGATCAAGAGCTCGTTGTGCTGTTCGGCGTCCAAGGGGACGCGGTACGCGAAGGCGGTGTCGATGTGGCGGACGCCGGCGTCCAACGCGGCGTGAATGGTGGCGATGGAGCGGGCGCGGTCGGGGCGCCCCTCAATCGACATGGGCATTCCCCCAAGGCCGATCGCGCTGACTGTGAACGGGCCGATTTGACGGGTTTTCATGGGTTTCCTTCCAGGGGTAAGGCGGCTAGTTGGGACGGGGGCGCCAGCGTGGCGCCGTTGGGACGCGGGGCCGGCGACTCACAGGCCGAGGGCGACCTGGCCCCAGATGAACATGTTGACAGAAACCATGATGACGCCGGCAACCGCGATCAGCGCGCCCGCCTTGTTCATGTCCCCGATTGTGATCATGCCGGACGAATAGGCGACGGCGTTGGGCGGCGTGCCTGCTGGCATCATGAAGGAGCAGGACGCGGCCATGGCGACCGGCAGCGCCAACATGGCCGGCGACTGTCCCAGCGCCATGGAGACCGACCCGAAGATCGGGATCAAAGTCGCGGCGGCGGCGGTGTTGGACATGAACTCGGTGATAATCCAGGTCAACGCGCAGCAAACGACGATCAGCAGGAAGAGGTGCAGACCGCCCAAACCTTCGGCGCGCTCGCCGATCCACAGGGCCAAGCCGGAGGCGTCGACCTGGGACGCCATCGACAGCCCGCCGCCGAACAAGTAGAGGATGCCCCACGGGAGCTCTTTCAGATCGCTCCAGTTCATCAGGGCGCGGCCCGGCCGCTTGAAGGACACTGGAGTGAGGAAGAACACGAAGATGACGGCCACCGCGATCAACTCGTCGGAAACGCCCGAATTCGTGATATTGAGCAAGTCCTCAATGAGACCGTGGAAGATCCAGGAGAACGCGCAGAGCAAGAAGATTATGCCGACGCGGCGTTCCGGCCCCTGGAACCGCCCGAGTTTCATCAATTCCGCCCGCAGGATTTCCTTGTGGCCGGGAATCGCGCCCGTCGAAGCCGGCGAGCTTGTCACAAAGGCCAGCAGGAACCAGCCGATCACCAGGAAGACGGCCCACAGCGGCATCCCGATCTTCATCCAGTCGAAGAACGAGATGTTGATGCCCTGCTCGGCCAGGTAGCCGAGCGCGATCGCGTTGGGCGGCGAGGCGATCGGAGTCCCAAAGGAGCCGATCGACGCGCCGTAGGCGATCGACAAGACCATGGCGATCCGGAACTTCGGGTCCTTGCGTTTGGTGACCGACTCCACAAGTTTCAGCACAGAGGTCGCGATTGGCAGCATCATGACCGCCGTGGCGGTGTTGGACACCCACAACGAGACGAAGGAGGTGGCCAGCATGAAGCCGAAAATGACCGACCGGGGCTTCGAGCCGACCAACAGCACCACCCAGATGGCGACCCGGCGGTGCAGGTTCCACCGCTCCATCGACATGGCCAGCACGAATCCGCCCAGGAAAAGGAAGATGATCTTGTTCGCATAGGGCGTCGCGGCGGCCTGAATGTCGCTCACCTGCAGCAGCGGGAACGCCACCAACGGAATCAGAGCGGTGACGTAGAGGGGGAGGACTTCCGTCATCCACCACACGGCCATGAGGCACAGCGCGCCGGCCACCAACGCCGCCGCCCTGGTCCCCGCGGCCCCGATCTTCCCAATCGGCTCCACGTCCGGCATTGCGAAATAACAGACCAGGAACAGGGCTGGCCCGAGTACTAGCCCGATGCGCCGCCGGGTCACAATCCGCAGGCGCGCGTCCGGGAGGTGGTGGAGATGGTGAGATTTCTGGGTCGTCGACTCCGACGCCATTTCGGGGCTCCTTGAGCTATCGAGTGGTGCTTTAGGCCCGGTGACAGGCCTGCTGCCAGCACATGCGCAGCCTTAGGCAGTTTACGAAGGTAAAATCCCGGCGCTAGGGACCGTTGGCCGTTGCCGACCGCCCGGTCACGGGCGTTTGCCGCCCGCTGGCCTGGTCATTCGGCGGCGAGGATGACTTCCAGCGCCCGGTCCAAATAGGCGTCGACAGGCCCCATCGCGTAGCCCCGTTTGCCCCGCACAGGAGTGAAAACGGCATGCCTCACGTCCGATGACGTCAGCGGCGCGCCGTTGTTGAAGTAGTCGGCCAGCCGGTGCAGCAAGGCGTCGACTTGGCTGCGGTCATAGCCCATTTGGCCCCGCTCCGGCGGCGCGAACTTTTCGCCGTCCGGGCGGCCCAGGCGATCGTAGAGGGTGGTCGCGCGTTCGACGATCTTGTCCAGCCAAGCCTGCTGCCCGTTGTCGGCGATGAACTCCGCGCGCTGTTTGCGGGTGAAGGCGTTGTCCAGCCGGTCCAGGGCGCCGTCTACTTGCGGTTCGTCATACCCGCCTTTGACCTGTGAGAAGGCCGCTGTCCGGACTGTTTCCGGCCCCATTCGCTCAGCGGATCGTCCCTCGTAGACCGCTTGCGCGCGCGCGAAGAAATCGTCGACCTCATGCGTGTCATAGCCCCGGCCGCTCTTGACCCGGCGAAATAGATCTGCCATCAGTTCATTCCCTCTCTAGCCGCCAGCTGTCCGCAAGCGCCGTCGATCTCCTGCCCTCTAGTGTCCCGCAAAGTCACCGCGAAGCCCGCATCCTCCAACCGGCGCAGGAACTCAGCCTGGACCTCCGGACGGCTGGCGGTCCAGATGGAACCCGGCACGGGGTTGAGCGGAATCGGGTTGATGTGGACCCAACCGGTTCCGTGTCTTCCCAAGCGTTTCGCCAACAACGATGCGCGCCATCCTTGGTCATTGATATCGCGGATGAGCGCGTATTCGATTGAGACTCGCCGTCCGGTGGCCTGAAAATAGCGGTGGGCGGCCGCGATGACCGCTTGAACCCCGTAGCGGCGGTTGACCGGCACCAAGCGGTCGCGGGCCTCGTCGTCCGGCGCGTGCAGCGACACGGCCAGGCGCAACGGCAGTCCCTCGCCCGCCAGCTTCTCCATGGCCGGCACCAGGCCGCAAGTGGAAACGGTCAGATTGCGGGCGGAGATGCCAAAGCCTGCGGGCGGCGGCGCGGAGATGGCCCGCGCGGCGGTCACCGCCGCGCGGTAGTTGGCGAGTGGCTCGCCCATCCCCATGAAGACCACGTTGCTGAGACGCCCCGGCACACCCTCCCCCAGTTCGCCGGCCGCCGCGGCCGCGGCGCCCAACCGCACCTGCTCGAGGATCTCCGCCGCGGACAGGTTGCGCTGCAGCCCGAGTTGGCCGGTGGCGCAAAACGGGCAGCCCATGCCGCAGCCGGCCTGACTGGAGACGCAGAGGGTGACGCGGCCCGGATACCCCATCAGCACCGTTTCGAGCCTGGCCGCGTCGAACAGTTTGTAGAGGGTCTTGACCGTGGCGCCGCCATCCGCCCGCCGCCGTGTCACCTCCGTCAACAATTCCGGCGCCAGCAAGTCCACCAGTTCTTCGCGCCCGTCGGCGGGCAGGTCCGTCATAGCCGCGGCGGCGCGCTCCAGCTTGGCGAAGTAATGCCGCGCGACCTGGCGGACCCGCATGCGGGCCAGGCCCAGTTCCCGCGCCCATTCGTCGCGCTCCTCGCTGGTCAGGTCGGCGAGGTGGCGCGGCGGCCGCCTCACCCGAACACCTCGGTGCCGAACAGCGTGATGACAGCGTAGAAGAACGGGGCGGTCATCAGAATCGAGTCGACCCGGTCCAGCACGCCGCCGTGGCCGGGCAGCAAACTGCCCATGTCTTTGATGCCGATCGCCCGCTTCAGCAGCGACTCGGCCAGGTCCCCCAGAGTCGCCGCCAGCGCCCCCAGGATTCCGAGGGCCAGCCCGAAGTACCAGGGGCGGCCCATGAGGAGCATGCCGCCCACGCCCGCCACGACCGCCAACAGGATGGAACCGGCCAAGCCCTCCCAGGTCTTCTTCGGGCTGATTTGGGCGGCCAGCTTGTGGCGGCCCAGGTACGAGCCGGCGAAGTAGCCGCCCGTGTCAGAGGCCACCGGCACCGCCACCAGCAGCAACACCAGCCAGCGGCCGTCCGGCATGAAGCTCAGCAGCACCACCAGAGCGGCCAGGGTGGGCAGGTAGACGGTGGCGAAGGCGATCGCGCACACGTCCCCGCCAAGACTGCGGCCCGGCGCCGCGCCGGCCGGTGCGGCGTGCCGGCCGCGCGAGGCGGCCGGAGAACTCGATTCCGAAAGGCCGCCCAAGTCCGGGTCCGGCGACGGGGGCGATCCGCCGGGCCGCGACACGGCATCGCCGGCTTGGCGGTAGTCGCCCTCCAAAACGCGCCACACGACACCCGCCGCCAAAGTCAGGAAAACTCCCACCACCACACCGGGCGCGCCCGAACGGGCGGCCGCCACCTGCGTGAACGCGGCGCCCACCGCCAACGGGACGTAAGGCACGTGGAAGCCGGCGCGGGCCAGCGCCTGAGTCAACTCGTGGAGGGCCAACCCCAAAGCCACAACCACCAGCGCCAGAAACGGCCACGGGCTGAACAGCACGCTGGCCAGCAACAAGACAATCAGACCGAGGGCTGTCGGAACGGCCACGGCCAGATTGCGGCCCCGCTTGGCCGGCGCCGGGGACTCGTTAGCAGGAGCCTCCATCAGACCTCGAGCAGTTCGGCTTCCTTGTGCGCCAGCAGATTGTCGATCTTGGCGATGTGCGCTTTGGTCAGGGAATCGAGCTCCTTTTCGGCGTGGCGGACCTCGTCCTCGCCGGCGTCGCCGTCCTTGAGCGCGCGGGCCAACCCCTCCTTGGCCTTGTGGCGAACCTGCCGCACGCTGACGCGGCCCTCTTCGGCGCGGTTGCGGGCCAGCTTGACGTATTCCTTGCGACGTTCCGCCGTCAGCTCCGGCAGGTTGATCATGATCACGCCGCCGTCGTCAGACGGGTTGACCCCCAGGTCAGAGTTGCGGATGGCCTTCTCAATGGTGGCCATGGCCGTGCGGTCGTAGGGTGTGATGGCGACCGTGCGGGCCTCCCGGATCGCGATCGACGCCAACGACTGCAGCGGCGTTGGCGTCCCGTAATAGTCCACTTCGATGCGGTCGAACAAAGCCTTGTTGGCGCGGCCCGTGCGGATGGCCTGGAACTCGCTGGCCGCGTTCTCGACCGACCGGTCCATGCGCCTGCCGGCGTCTTTCAACACATCAGCGATCATGTCTCTAGCTCCCTCAGATGGCAGTTGGGCGGAGCGCGGCTGGGCGCCGCGTTCCTAATTGGCGGCTGTTAACAGGGTACCTAGCCGTTCGCCCTCAAGGACGCGCAGGACCTGATCCGTTCCCTCCAGGCCGAACACGACCATGGGCAGGCGGTTCTCCATGCAGAGCGAGAACGCCGCCGCGTCGACCACCTTCAGGTTCAGGGCCAGCGCCTCCTCGTAGGTGACGCGGGTCAGCTTGGTGGCGCTTGGATCTGTGCGCGGGTCGGCGGTGTAGACGCCGTCCACGCCGTTCTTGGCCATCAGCAGCACCTGGCAGCGGGTCTCCAACGCCCGTTGGGCCGCGACCGTGTCGGTGGAGAAGTACGGCATGCCGGCCCCGGCCCCGAAGATCACCACCCGGCCCTTTTCCAGGTGCCGGACCGCCCGCAGGGGGATGTAGCTTTCCGCCACCTGGCCCATGGAGATGGCGGTCTGGACCCTGGTGGGGACCCCCGCCTGCTCGCAGAAGTCCTGCAGCGCCAGGCAGTTCATGACGGTTCCCAGCATGCCCATGTAGTCGGCGCGCGCGCGGTCCATGCCGCGTTCGGCCAGTTCCGCGCCCCGGAAGAAGTTCCCGCCCCCGACCACCACGGCCACCTGCACTCCGCTGTCGACAGCCCTCGCGATCTGGCTGGCGATCGAGGTGATCACGTCCGGGTCCACCCCGAGCTTGCCGCCACCGAACGCCTCGCCGGAGAGTTTCAGCATCACCCGGCGGGCGGCGGGACGGCGGATGTCGATGGCGGCCACATGGGCTCCTTTGCTGGTCGCGGGTGGTTTTGGCGCGAATCGCGCCGCCTGGTCGGGTTCGCCGGCCCTCAGTTCGCCGGCTGCCGGATTGCCGGTCCTCGGCCGGAGCGCGCCCCGGCCGAGGAGAGTCAGGCCCCGACCCTAAAGCGGACGAACCCCGTGACGGCGCCGCCCGCCTCGGCCAGCACCTTGCCGACCGTGGTCTTCGGATCCTTGGCGAAAGCCTGCTCCAACAACACGTTCTCCTTGAAGAACCCGTTCAGGCGGCCCTCGACGATCTTCGGGATGGCCTTCTCGTTCTTGCCCTCGGTGATCGCGGTCTCTTCGGCGATCCGCCGCTCGGCCGCCACCGTCTCCGCCGACACGTCGTCCCGGTTGAGGTAGGTCGGCGAATACGCGGCGATGTGCATGGCCACGTCGTGCGCCACCGGGGCGCCCTTCGCGTCCGTCGCCACCAGCACCCCGACCTGCGGGGGCAGGTCCTTGTTGGTGCGGTGCAGGTAGACCTCGACGTGTTCCCCGCTGACCACGCCGACCCGGCGCAGTTGGAGGCGTTCGCCCAGCGTGGCCGACAGGGCGTCGATCGCGTCCTGGACCGTGCCCTTCGCCGAGGTCAACGGCGAGCCGAGGACCAGCGCGGTGTCTTCGCTGCCCAGCGCCGCGGCGGCGGACAGCACCTGGTCGCCGAGTTCGACGAACTTGGGCGACTTGGCCACGAAGTCAGTCTCCGAGTTCAGTTCTATCAGCACCCCGGTCTGGCCATCCTCGGTGGTCACGACCTGCGCGGCGACCAGCCCGTCCGAGGTCGAGCGCCCCTCGCGCTTGGCCAGCCCCTTCAGGCCCTTGACGCGGATGATCTCCAGCGCCTTTTCCTGGTCGCCCCCGGCCTCGTCCAGGGCTTTCTTGACGTCCAGCATGCCGGCGCCGGTCTTCTCCCGGAGCGCCTTGATGTCAGCGGTGGTGTAGTTCGCCATCGTGTTGCCACTTCCTCACTTGGTTGCGTCGGCTTTGGTGTCCGATGCCGCCGCAGCGGTTTCGGTTGCCCCCTGCGTTGGCGCGGGGCTGGGTTCGGCGGCTGCCGCGTCAGCGGCGGCTGGCTCCGCCTTGGCGTCAGCGGCGGCGTCAGCGTCGGCTGAGGTCGCGCTGGCCGGGGCCTCGGCGGGCGCGGCGTCCGCGCCGGTCGGCGCCTCAGGCGCCGGGGTTTCGGCGGCGGGAGCCTTGCCTGCCGCAGGCTTCTCGGCCGCAGGTTCTTCGGCGGCGGGCTTCTCAGCCGCCGGGGTTTCGGCGGCGGGAGCCTTGCCAGCTGCTGGCTTTACGGCCGCCGGGGTTTCGGCGGGCACGGCTGCGCTCACGGTGGATTCGCTCGGGGAAGCCTTGGGTGCCGGCGCCTCAGCGGCGACAGCCGCTGCCGCCGCCTCGGCGGCCTTGGCGGCCCCTGGGGCTGGGCGCGGCTCGGCCTCGACAGTCGCGGCCGCGGCATCGGCGACCGGCTGGGTCAAGTCCTCCTCGGCGGCCTCGTCTGTGATCTCCGCGCCCGGAATCTGCCCCGCGGCCGCGGCGGCGACGTCGGCGGCGGTGCCGTCGGTGGCCGGGGCGGGCTTCGGCGGAGCGTCCGCCTCGGTCGCGGTCTGGGCCTGCGGGCCGTCAACCGTCTCCACGGCCCGTGCGACAGCGCTGGTCTCGGGGCGGGCGGCGGCCACCTCGGCCTCCGCCTGGTCGGAGAGGGGCGCGGTGGCGTCCACCCGGCCGACCGCGGCTTGGGCCTCGGCCGTGCTCGGCGCGTTCAACAACTCCTGCTCCCATTCGGCCAACGGCTCGGCCGCCGCCTGGCTGTCTTCCTCATCCTTGGCCTTCGCGGCGTGACGTTCGACCAAACCCTCGGCGACGGCATCGGCCATCACTCGCGTCAACAACCCAACGGCGCGGATCGCGTCGTCGTTGCCGGGAATGGCGTAGTCGACCTCGTCCGGGTCGGCGTTCGTGTCCAAGATGGCGACAATCGGGATGCCCAGCTTGCGGGCCTCGTCAATGGCGAGGTGCTCCTTCTTGGTGTCCACAATCCAGACGGCCGAGGGCAGCTTGTGCATGGTGCGGATGCCGCCCAGCGTGCGCGAGAGCTTGTCGCGCTCGCGGCTCATCATCAGCCGCTCCTTCTTGGTGAAAGCGCTGCCCGCGGAGTCCTCCAGGTTCATGTCCTCAAGTTCCTTCAGACGCGAGAGGCGCTTGGAGATGGTCTGGAAGTTCGTCAGCATGCCGCCCAGCCAACGCTGGTTGACATAGGGCATGCCCACCCGCGTGGCCTGATCTTGGACCGCCTCTTGGGCCTGCTTCTTGGTGCCGATGAACAGCAACGAGCCGCCCCGCGCCACCGTTTGCTTGATGAACTGGTAAGCCGTGTCGATGTGGGCCAGCGTCTGCCCCAAGTCGATGATGTAGATGCCGTTGCGCTCGGTCAGGATGAATCGCTTCATCTTCGGGTTCCAGCGCCTGGTCTGGTGCCCAAAATGCACGCCGCTGTCCAACAACTGGCGCATGGTGACAATAGCCATTGGTGTTCTTCCTCTCGGTTATTCGCTCTTCCCGCCCAAAGTGGCTGGTCAAGCGCCTAGTGCGCCCGCGGGTGCGGAACCGGGCGGATGCCCGGACCGAGTCCGCCCGCGCCTGGCTCGAAGGTCCAAGCTTGGGAGCACGCGAATTAGGCCGGTCTTGTGAACGGCCGGATGGGATTCTACCGCACGCGGGCCTTCGGATTTGCGCCGGACGCCTGCCCGTCCACAGGCTTTGCGTTTCTGCCCCCGGTCCCCGCGCGCCTGGGTTATGCCTGTGCGATGGGTTTGTGGACGCGGCTTCTGGCGGTTGGCCTCATCCTGACCGGCGCGGCTCTGGCGTTGGCCGGGCCGGCGGGCGGGGCGGGAGCGGGGGCGGCGGGCATGACTGGCGGCGGCGTGGGGGCGGGAGGCACGGCTGGCACCGGCGGGGGCGCCTTGGGCGGCGGGACGGGCGGTTCGCCCGGCGGGGCGACCGGGGGCGGGGGTGACGGCGCTGTTGGCGCTGTTGGCGTTGTTGGCGCGGGCGTCCCTGGGGGAGGGACGGGCGGTTCGCCCGTGCGCGCAGCCGCCACCATCCGCGCTGGAGATTTCCAGTGGCCGGTGCCGGACCCGGCGCTGATCGTGCGCCCATTCGACCTGCCAGAGCAACCATGGCTGGCGGGCCATCGCGGGGTCGACCTTCACGCGCCGGCGGGTTCAGCGGTGCTGTCCCCCGCAGACGGGACCGTCGCCTTCAACGCCTGGATCGTTGACCGCCACGTGTTGGTGATCAGGCACGGCGACCTCGCCTCGACCCTTGAGCCCGTGGTCAGCGACCTGGCGCCTGGCGAACCGGTTCGCCAGGCCGCGGTGGTCGGGTCGGTCGCACGCGGGGAGGCCTGGCACTGCGAGGAATGCCTCCATTGGGGGGTGCGCCAAGGCGACCAGTACTTGGACCCGGCGCTGTTGGTGAATCCCCGGCCGAGAGCGGTGCTGTGGCGTTGACCTCGCTTCTTAGGAGGCGGAACCCGAGCGGGGGTGGGCTTGCGAGTAGGACGCCCAGAGGCGCTCCGAGGAAACATGGGTGTAGCGCTGGGTGGTGGCCAAAGACGCGTGGCCCAGAATCTCCTGGACCGACCGCAAGTCGGCGCCGCCTTCCAGCAGATGCGTGGCAGCCGAGTGACGCAAGCCGTGGGGTGCCAACTCCCCCACGCCGGCTCTGCGTGTGAGGCGGTGAACCACCTCGCGGGCTTGGCGGACGCCCAGCCGGCCACCACGCTGGCCCAGGAAAAGGGCGTTGTTCGCGCCTGCGCCAACCGCCGCGACCAGGGAAGGGCGGCCGGAATTGATCCAAACCTCGAGCGCCTGCGCCGCCGGCTGCCCAAAGGGCACCACGCGGTCGTTGTCGCCTTTGCCCCGCACTCTCACCAAGCGTTCCGTCAGGTCAACCGCATCCAAGTCAAGTCCCACCGCTTCGGCCACCCGGATACCGGTCGCGTAGATCAACTCGACCAGCGCGTGGTCGCGCTGCCCGACCGCTCCGCCATCAGCCGCCGCCGCGAGCGCCTGCTCCATGAGGGCCATGGCCTCCCCGCGAGTCAGCACGCGCGGGAGGTGACGCTGAGGGGATGGCGTTTGCAGCCGAGCGGAAGGGTCGGAGGCGATCAAGCCCGAGCCGCACGCCCAACGCATGAAACGTTTGATGGAAGCCCCCCGCCGGGCCAACGACGACCGCGCCTCTCCCCGCTCCATGTGGTCGGCGAGCCATTCCCGCAGGTCGTCCAAGGTGAGCGCGGCCAGCTCCGCCGCCGAATCGACCGCTAACCGGGTGAGAAAATCCTTGGCGTCGCGTCTGTAGGCGTCCACGGTGTTGGGCGCGAGCCCCTCGCCCTCCAGTGCGGTCGCGAATTGGCCCAACACCGCAAGCCGCCACTTCTCGCCGGTCATGCCTACCAGTATTGCCGTTGGCGTTCGGCAGGCCTGCGGCGAACCGCCCGTTTCCCACTCGCTTGCCGCCTCCCGCCGGTACACGTCTTGTTCCGTCACCCGGCGAACCGCCCGTTTCCCACCTGCTTGCCGCCCGGCCGATCACGCGCGGTTCCAGGTCCAGTCGCATGGGACTGCCGCCAGCCGTGCGGCGGCTCACGGCCTGTTCAACGTCCGGCGGCCCGCGCCTTGCGCCAGCCGCCGTCGCTTTGGACGGCGCGGCCGGCCCTTTCCAGGCGGCTCAGCGCCGCCATCGTCTGAGGCGTGCTCAACCCGCTCGCGGCCACCAACGCGGTCAACGTGGCGCCACGCCGCACGGGCAGGGAATCTAACACCTGGCGATCCGCTGGCGGCAAGCCGTCCAAGGGCCCGGCCTCCCCGACCGGTTCGGCCAGCGTCACCAGCCCCAGAGGCGCCATCAGCTCGCGCACCTCGTCCGCGCCGGTCACCAGGGTGGCGACCCCCTGGCGGATCAGCCTGTGGCAGCCCGCCGAAGAGGCCGCGGTCACAGGTCCCGGCACAGCTGCGACCGGCCGCAGCAGTTCTGCGGCGACCGCCGCCGTGCGCTGGGAGCCAGAGCGCCAGCCTGCCTCTGTCACCACGGTGACCAGCGCCATCGCCGCGATCAGGCGGTTGCGCGCCAGGAACCGCTCCCTCCTGGGAGCCGCGCCGGGCGGCAGTTCGGAGACCACCGCCCCTTCTTGGGCCACAGCCTTGAGGAGACCATCGTTGCCGGCGGGGTAGAACCGGTCCACTCCGCCCGCCATGACCGCGACCGTGAATCCGCCTTGGGCCAACGCGGCCCGGTGAGCCGCCGCGTCAATCCCGAACGCGCCCCCGGAAACGATCGCCACGCCGCGCGCGACCAGGTCGCCGGCCAGCCCGACGGTGACCACCTCGCCATAGGAGGTGGACGCCCGCGCGCCCACCACCGCGGCAGCGGGAGTCAGCAACTGATCCAGGCGCGCGGCCGCCCCTTCGGCGCCCCGCACCCACAGGCAAAACGGCGCCTCCGGGCCGAGGTCCGCCAGGCCGGTGGGCCAGCCCGCCGTTTCCGGCGTGATCAAGGTCCCGCCCAATTGGGCTAGGGCGTGCAGCTCCCGGCGCGGATCCAGGTCCTCCAGCCGCACCCGCCAACGCTCGCGTGCTCTCGCCAGACCGCCGCCCGTCGCCTCGGACCACCCAAATAACTCCGGCGCGTCGGGGAAACGGCCGCCGTCCGGCCCGTCAGGGGCCCCCTCCCCGCGTCGGGCGGCCTCCCGATCCAGGCCCGCCTGCCCAATGCCGTCCGGTCCGTTAGGGGGCCCCGCCCCGCGTTGCGCAGCCTCCCGATCCAGGCCCGCCCGCCCGATGCCGTCCAACCAACCATCGCGTCCGCGTTCCGGAGGCGCTCCGGCGAGCCACCGCAGCGCCGCCGACGGCCCGACGGCCTGCACCAGCGCGCCCGCTTGGCGATCGGCCGGCTCGGCGATTCGGCTCCACGCCGCCCGCGCCAGCGCCGGATCGTCAATGTCAAACCGCCAACGCATCAAGCCCTCCCCTGTCGTTTCGTCGTAGCCGCGCCGACGCCGTCCGGGTGGCCGAGACCGCGCCAAACCGGTGCTGCTACGGGCAACATGACCCGCGATGGCGCGCGCACTACAGCCCCCGTTGCCGCAGCGTCATGGCCGCGTCGATGTCTGCCGTCTCCGGCAAGTCGCGGCCGTCCAGATCAGCCATGGTCCAGGCCACCCGCAGGACCCGGTCCACTCCGCGCAACGACAAGGCGCCCAGTTCCAGGGCGCGGTTCAAGCCGCTGAGGCCCAGGCGCTTGAAACCAATCCGCTGGCGCAACCAGCCACCCGGCGCCTCCGAATTGAGCCGCCAGCCAAGTCCCTGGTGGCGCTCCACTTGGGCGGCGCGGGCGCCCGCCACCCGCTCCGCCACGGCCGCGCTCGACTCGCCGGTCAGAGCCTCCGCCGAGGTCAGCGCTCGGACCGGTTCCACGTCCACCCACAGGTCGATCCGGTCGATCAGGGGGCCGGACAGCCGCCCGAGGTAGCGTCTCCGGGCGACGGACGAGCAGGTGCAGGCCTCGGCGCGGCCGTAGCCCTGCCCGCAGGGACACGGATTGGCGGCCAGCACCAGGTGGAAACGGGCCGGGTAGCGGGCGGTGGCGTTCGCCCGGTGGATGACGATCTCGCCGCGTTCCAGCGGTTGGCGCAGAGTCTGCAGCACGCGTGGACCGAATTCGGGGCATTCGTCCAGGAACAGGACGCCACGATGGGCCAGGGAAATGGCACCCGGCCGGGGCGAGCCGCTGCCGCCGCCCACCATGGCGGCGGGCGTCGCCGTGTGATGGGGATCCTGGAAGGGCGGCCTTCGGATCAGCCCGGCCCGCGCGTCGAGCGCCCCGGCGATCGAATGCAGCGCCGTCACCTCCACGGATTCTTGTTCGGTCAACTCCGGCAGGATGCCCGGCAAGCGTGAGGCCAGCATGGTCTTGCCATTGCCGGGCGGCCCCTGGAGCATCAGGTGGTGGCCGCCGGCTGCGGCCACCTCGAGGGCGTAGCGGGCGGGGGCTTGGCCGATCACATCCGCCAAGTCCGGGCACGATTGAGACTGGTCCGGCGCTTGGCCGGCGCGGTCCGCGGCCGCCCGCCTGACCGGCGCCGGTTTGGGGATGTCCGCGCCAAGCCGCCAGGCCAATTCGTCGAGCGATTCGACCGCCAACACCTCGGCACCTTTGACCAAGCGGGCCTCCAATTCCGCGTCGGCCGGCACCACCACCCGGCGAAGCCCGGCACCCACCGCCCCCGCCACCGCCGGCAGGACGCCGCGCACCGCCCTAATCCGGCCGTCGAGCGACAATTCCCCCAGGTAGACGGTCCCGGCCTGGGTTTCCTGGTCGATTTGCCCAATCGCGATCAACAGCGCCACCGCGATCCCAAGGTCAAAACCGGTGCCGGTCTTGGGCAAGTACGCGGGCGACAAATTGGCCGTCACCCGAGAACGCGGAAAACCGAAACCCGATGACGCCAAAGCCGCCCGGACCCGGTCCCGCGATTCGCCCACGGCGGCGTCTGGCAATCCGACCAGCACGAATGCGGGCAAACCCGATTGCGCCAACACCTCCACGTCAACCATGTGCCCTTCCAGCCCGGTCAGACTGACCGCGAGCGTCCGCCCAATCCCGCTCACGCGCCGACGCCCTCAAGATGCTGGATGGAGCGTCCGGCGGCGCCGCCGGTGGTGACCGCGACCACGTCGATCCGCACCACGTCCGCATGGCGGTCGTGGGCCGCCAGCCAGGCCGCGGCCAACTGGCGCAGCCTGGCCAGCTTGCGTTCGGTGACAGCCGCCTCCGGCGTCCCGCAGCGATCACTCGCGCGCGTCTTGACCTCCACAAACACCAACGTGTCCGGATCCGGCTGAGCCACCAGGTCGAGTTCGCCGACCTGGCACCGCCAATTGCGGTCGAGCAGCTTCCAGCCTTTCAGGGTCAAATACGCGGCGGCGACGCTTTCCCCGTAGCGGCCGAGCGACTGCCGCGAATTCGTTGCCACCAAGCCAGCTTGGCGAAGACCCGCAGGCAGCGGGCGCGGCGACCCGCAAACCTGTGGACGGCCGATTCATCCCATGTTTGGGAATCGGGCCGAAGGCCCGTTTTCCGCCCGACCCGCCGTTAGGGATTGGGCACGGCGGCGAAGACCGCGCCCGGATTGCGCAGCAGCGCCAGGCGGTTGAGCGGCCACAGCCGTACCTTCGCCACGCCCACCACGTCCTCAACCGCGATCGCGCCGCCCAAGTCCTGATCTTGGTGGAAGCGGGAGTCGGCCGACTCGGGCCGGTTGTCGCCCATCACCCAGAGCGCGTCCGGCGGGACGCGGACCGAGAAGTCGCGGAGCGAGGGGTCGGCGCCCGGCATCACATAAGTCTCATCCAGGGGCACGCCGTTCACCGTCACCGGTTCACCCGCGCCGACACAGGAAACCTGGTCGCCCGGCAAACCGATGACCCGCTTGATCAGGAAGTCATCCGACTCGACCGGGGCCAGGCCCAAAGCCTGGGCGAAACCGAGCAGCCACGCCCCCAGGCCGGTCTCCTCTGGCAACGGCGAATGCTCATTCGACCAGCCTCCCGGGTCGCGGAAGACCACAATGTCACCGCGGTGGACCTTCAGCGGCCCCGGCGCCAGCTTCGAGACCACAACGCGGTCATCCTCTTGAAGCGTGGGCTCCATTGATTGCGAGGGGATGTAGAAGGACTGAATCACGAAGGTTTTCAGGACGAATGAGGCCACCAAGGTCGCTAGGAGCGTCAGGCCCACGTCGGCCCAGATCGACCGGTAGACAAGCGGGGGATCGCCGTGCCGGCTTGAGCCGTGGCGAGCGCCTCCCCGCAAGATAGTCACGCACCGAGCCTAGTGCGTGACAGTCCCGACGTGCGTAAACGCGGCGCACGGACCAGGGCCCGCGCCCAGAAATGGGGACGGTACCTATTTCCGGCCCCGGCGAGTCAAGGGAGGTTGATGTCCGCCTTGGCTAGTTCTTCAACATTGACGTCTTTGAAGGTGACCACCCGCACCGAGCGCACAAACCGGGCCGAACGGTACACGTCCCAAACCCAGGCGTCCGCCATCTTGACCTCGAAGAACACCTCGCCACCAGCGGAACGGACCTGCAGGTCGACGTGGTTGGCCAGGTAGAACCGCCGCTCCGTCTCCACTACGTAGCCGAAAAGATTGACGACGTCGCGGTACTCCCGGTAAAGCGACAACTCGGCATCGGCCTCATAAGACTCAAGGTCCTCGGCGCTCAACTGCCACCTCCATCGGCGGGCGGAACGGCTGCAAACACCCGACCAGGGTTGCGCAACAAGGCCAGCCGGTCAAGCGGCCACGTCCGCACCTGGGCGACCCCGACCACGTCGTCAAGGGCGACCGCGCCGCCCAGGGGCTGGTCCATGTGGGCCCGCGAATCAGCCGACTGCGAGCGGTTGTCGCCCATCACCCAAATCGCGTCGGGCGGCACCACGACTGAGAAACTGGCCTCCGACGGCGCCGATCCGGGCGCCACATACGTCTCGTCCAAGGGGACTCCGTTGACGGTCACGGGACTTCCCCTGCCATCGCACGCGACCCGGTCGCCGGGCAGGCCGATAATTCGCTTGATCAGGAAGTCCTTCGAGTCGGCCGGGGCCAGGCCGATCGCCTCAGCCAAAGAGCGAAAGGCGCCGGAAATCCCTCCCGTGGGCGCGTCCGGAGTCTCAGAGGTTATCCAGCCGCCGGGATTCTCGAACACGACCACGTCTCCCCGGTGCACGTCCAAAACGCCCGGGGCGAGCTTCGTCACCAACACGCGGTCAAGCCGCTCCAGGGTGGGCACCATGGACACGGAGGGGATGTAGAAGGACTGAATCAGGAAGGTCTTGAGCAGGAAGGACAACGCCACCGCCGCCACGACCACAAAAGCGGCGTCCTTGGCGAACCGAACCAACCGCTTTTCCGGTTTCTTGGGCGGGCGCCGGGATCCGCTTCCGCCGGAAGGCGGGTCTTCGCCATCCGGGGGTTGGTGGGCTGGGCGGCCGGCGGCGCGGTTGGCGGCCCGACTCAACGGCACGGCCGGATCATCCAACGCGGCTGACTCGAGCGCCTCAACCGAAGCGGTCAGACCCTCCACACCGGCGGCCGGTGGCGCGGCGGTTGGCGTGACCGCCTGGTCTTCGCCGGTCAACGCCGTTGGCGTCAGTTCAGCGCCGGCAGGGGCAATCGCCCCATCGGCGGTGACCAGGGCTGCGACACGGGGCGGCGGGTCCAAGGCGGCGGGAAAACCGGGCACGAGCGGCGCCATCGGAACGGAACCGACCGCCCGTGTTCCGGCCGGCCCCTGGGAGGCTTTCGCGGCGGCATGCCGAGGCGGCCGAATGGAATGGGCGGGGATGGCCGCCGTGCGGACGGAAGAGGCGGTGGGGCCGGTCGGACTAGGCGCGCCTGCCCCGGCGGCCGGGTCGGTGGGACGCCACCTGGGCGGACCCCACGGAAGGTCGGACGAATGCACCATGCTAGCTTCTCACTTCCAGGCGATCGGCGCCCGGAAGCGACCATGATTGGCGGTGCTCCGGGGTGGGTCCGAAGCGGCGCAACGCCTCAAGATGCTCTGGCGCGCCGTAGCCTTTGTTCGCCGCCCAGCCATAACCGGGGTGTTCACCGGCCAGTTCGATCATGCTCTGATCCCGCGCGACTTTGGCTAGCACCGAGGCGGCGGCGACGGAGGCGCATTGCCGGTCGGCCTTGACCTTCATGCGCACCTCCCACCTCGGTTCGGTTTCGCTGGCGAACAAATCGGCCGGCGGGCAAAGCCAGTTGTGCTTGCCATCCAGAATGATGACGGCGGGCCGGATGGACAGTTCGGCCAACGCCCGGCACCCCGCCAGGCGCAACGCCCCGACAATCCCCAACTGGTCGACCTCATTCGCGCCAGCCCAACCCAACGCCCGGCCCGCGCCCCATTCGGCCAATTGCGGCACAAGGCGCTCACGCTGGGCGGCGGTGAGTAGTTTGGAGTCGGCCAGGCCTGAAGGCGGCGGCGGCGTGCTGGTGTCAACCACGACCACACCCACGCAGACCGGACCGGCCAGGGCGCCCCGGCCCACCTCATCCATGCCCCCGACGGTCGCGGCGCCCTTGGACAAGAACGCGAGTTCCGTTTCAAGGGTTGGGCCGCCGGGCATGGCGCGTGGGCTCGGCTCAGCTCATTCGGACTGGTCGTCCCCGGCTTCCGGGCTGACCTCCGCCTTGTTCGCGGTCTTCGCCCCGGAGCCCCGGTTGTCGCGGCGCTCGCGAATCTTGGCCGCCTTGCCGCGGCGGTCGCGCAGATAGTAGAGCTTGGCGCGGCGGACGTCGCCCAGGGTGACCACCTCGATCTGGTCGATCACCGGCGAGTGCAGCGGGAAGGTCCGCTCGACCCCGACGCCGAAGGAGATCTTGCGGACTTTGAAGGTGGCCCTGACGCCCTCGCCGTCGCGGGCGATCACGACTCCTTTGAAGATCTGAACCCGCGAGCGAGTTCCCTCAACGACTTTGACGTGGACTTTGACTGTGTCGCCAGGCCGGAAATCGGGCAAATCCTTCTTCAAGGACGGCTGGTCAACGGAGTCGAGGCGCTGCATGTGCCACTGTTCTTCCTCGCCTGTCGCCGCAGGTCACAAGCGGGTTCGGGCAGCCGGTCGGCTGCTGGTGAACTTGGGATTCGTTTGGGCGGCGCCGTCCGTTCGAGTCGACCCCCTGCGGCAGGTCGCCGGGCGAGGCACGCCGGACGATCATTGTGCCACATGGGAAGGGCGCCGCCAAACCGACGCCCCCGGCCGACCGCATGGGCGGTCAGCCCTGCGTGCACGGAAGAATGGCGCCTTCCCCATCTCGCCCACCGGCAGGGCGCGACAAAACCCGCCACTCGAGGATGTCGGCCCAACAGTCCACAAGATGGCGAGACTCGGCAAGGATGTTGGCACCGAGGATGTTGGCACAAGATCCGCCACTCCACGTCGCAGCCGCACAGAATCCGCCATTGGACGGTGGCATTGGCGCAAAACTCGCCACTCGGCGGAGGGTGTGTAACAGAATGCGCCACTCGGCGTCGAGTGGCGGGTTTTGTGCCGCCGAAGACGCCGAATGGCGTTTCCTGTGCCGTCCACGGCCCTCCACCTCGTCGAGTGGCGGATAATGTCCACCTTTCGGTTGAGCGCACCCCCGTGACCAGCGCAAACGCAAACTGGCCCGGACACAATCCGCCACTCGACGGAGGGGGTGTAACAGGATCCGCCAGTCGGTGGAGAGAGAGTAACAGGATGCGCCAGTCGACGTCGGGGCGGCACAGAATCCGCCAGTCGTCCGTGGACCCGGAACCGCCACTGTCGAAGGTCTTGGCACAAAACCCGCGACGTCGCAGCGGCGCGGAGTCCGCCAGTCGGCGGCGGGTCTTGGAGAGTAGTCGCAACTGGGGGAGGGGGCGGCGCATGACGTCGCAATCTGCGGCCCCACAAGCACCCACGAATCAGGCCCGCGAGCCGGAAAAAGGTACCGTCCCCATTTCCTTTCGGCGGCGGTCAGGCTAGCAGCGACCAGGGGTTTTCCAGCAGCGCGCGCACCGTGCTTAGGAATTGCGCCGCCCCATTTCGGCGGCGGTCAGGCCAGCAGCGACCACGGGTTTTCCAGCAGCGCGCGCACCGTGCTTAGGAATTGCGCCGCCAGCGCGCCGTCGATGGCCCGGTGGTCGCAGGTCACGGTCAGGCGCATGACTTGGCGCGTCACCACATCCGCGCCGGCCAGCGCCAGTTCGGGCCGGGCGGCGCCGACCGCCAAGATGGCCACCTCGGGCGGATTGATGATCGCGGTGAACTCCTCCACGCCGTACATACCCAGGTTGGAGACGGTGAAGGTGCCGCCGCTCATTTGGTCCGGGGCGAGTTTCGCCTCCGCCGCCAGCCCCGCCAACGACCGCGATTCGGCCCCGATCTGGACCGGGGTCTTGGCGTCCGCGTCTTTGATCACGGGCACCATCAGGCCACGGTCGGTGGCCACCGCGATGCCGACGTTGACCCGGCCGTGCAGCAGCAGTTGTTCCTGGCCCCAACTGGCGTTGACCGCCGGGTGCTCCCTCAGCCCCAGGCCAGCGGCTTTGACTATAAGGTCGTTGACGGACACCTTTCCCCGCCCTGTCGCCGCCAGGTGCCGGTTGAGTTGGGCCCGCAGTTCCACCAGGGCGTCCGCTTGGACGGCCTGCGTGACGGTGAAGGACGGGATCTCTTGGGCCGATTGGGTGAGCCGCCGCGCGATCACCCGCCGCAACTGCGCGACCGGGACGGCGACGGGTTCGCGGGGGTCGTCGCCGGTTGGCGTCCCGTCCGCTCCCCCATTGCCCGATGCCGTCCCCCCGGCCGCACTCAGCCCCCCGGCCGGGCCAGACCCTCCAAACGTGGCGGATCCGCCTGCGGGGGCAAGGCCGCCCTTCTGAGCGGATGATTCAGCCGCACTCGACCCGCCAGGCGCGGCGGATCCGCCTGGCGGTGTCACGCCGCCGATGTGGTCAGACGCTCCAGCCGCGCCCGGCCCTTCAAACGCGGCGGGACCGCCGGCCGAGGCCAGGCCACTGACTTGGGCCGGCGCTTGGGTCGCGCTCGGCCAGCGCGCGGGGGGCACCGCGCCGAGCGGTGCGTCCGGGCCACAGCCGGCCTTGGAATGGGCAGTTTGGAATGGGCGGTTTTGGTCCGCCAACGCCCGTTCCACGTCCAGGCGGATGATCCGGCCGCCCGGCCCCGACCCGGCGATCCGCCGCAGATCCAGGTCGTTCTCCCGCGCGATTCTTCTGACCAGCGGCGAGGCCAGGACCGGCCCCGCCGGGACGGCGTGCGGCCGACGGTTGTCCGGGGTCGGCTGGCTGCCGCCCGCCCGATCCGCGCGATTAGCAGCGGGGCCAGTTGGGGCCAGCGCCTCGCCCGAACCGTCGTCCAGCAGCGCGATCGGCTGGCCGATCGACACCACCGATCCGGGCTCGACCAGCAGTTCTGTGATGGTGCCCGAATCGTAGGCCTCGAAGTCCATGACGGCTTTGTCGGTCTCGATCTCCGCTAGGACGTCGCCGGGCGAGACCCTGTCGCCGGGCTGAACCTGCCAGGCCGCGATCGCCCCCTCCTCCATGGTGTCGCTGAGCCGCGGCATGGTGATCTCAATCATGGGAGACACTCCTTGAATAGTTGAAACCGGTCGCCGCGAGGGTTTCCTTGATCGCCCGGATCACGTCCCCCATCTGCGGCAACGCCGCCGTTTCGAGAGGTTTCGAGTAGGGCAGGGGGACCTCCGCCATGGCGACCCGCCGGACCGGGGCGTCCAAGTAGTCGAAAGCCCCCTCGCCAATGGACGCCGCCACCTCCGCGCCAATCCCGTAGGTCAGCCAGTCGTCCTCCAGCACCACCGCCGCATGGGTGCGCCGCACCGATTCGACAAAGGTTTGCCGGTCCAAGGGCCGCAGGCTGCGCAGGTCCACAACCTCCAGGTCCGCGCCCTCCGTGGCGGCGAGGTGCCGGGCGGCCTCCAGCGCCACGGACACCATCCGCGAATAGGCCACCACCGTCAGGTGGCGGCCCGGCCTGACCACGCTGGCCAGCCCCAGCTGGGACGGCGGCGCCGCCAAGTCGACCGGGCCCTTCGTGTTGTACAGGGACAGGTTCTCCAAGAACAGCACCGGATCGTCGTCCCGGATGGCGGCCATGAGCAGCCCGCGCGCCTCCGCCGGCGTGGCCGGCGCGACCACCTTCAGACCCGGCACGAACGCGTAGTACAACTCCACGTTCTGCGAATGGGTGGCCGCCAACTGCTGGCCCCCGCCGCCCGGCGTCCGAATGACCATTGGCACAGAGACCTGGCCGCCGAACATGCCGTAAATCTTGGCCGCGTGGTTGACGATCTGATCCACCGCCAACAGCGAGAAGTTGATCGTCATCAACTCCACGATGGGCCGCAGCCCCAGCATGGCCGCGCCGACCGCCGCCCCGGTGAAGCCCTCCTCCGCGATGGGCGTGTCCCGCACCCGCTTCGGCCCGAACTCCTTCAACAATCCCTGGGTGATCTTGTACGAGCCCTCGAACAGCCCGATCTCCTCACCGATCAGCAGCACATTCGGGTCGCGGCGAAGCTCCTGCGCCAGCGTTGTCCGCAGCGCCTCCCGGTAGGTCATGGTGACGACGCCGGTCGCCTGCGCCGGGCCTGTCGCCGTTGTGGTCACGCCGCCGCCCCCCGACCGGCGCCCGCCGTCGCCAAGCTTGCACCGGCCGCTGGCGCATCCCCGGCCGCCGATGCCGTCCGCCCGCCCTCGTAGTAGTCGTTCGGCAGGAGGCACAGGGCCTCGGGCGGGATTGGGAAAAGCGGGTCCCCCGGCAAGCGCCGGGACTCGTTCGGGACCGGTGTCGCATAGGTGTGGTCGAACAAGGCGTCCACCGGCGGCAGGGGGCTGGCTTTGGCGAACCGCTCGGCCTGGGCGACGGCATCGTGCGCTTGTTGGTCCCAAACGTCCAACTGGGCGGGGGTGGCGGCGCCGGACTCGACAAGTTGGGCGGCGGCGCGGGCCAACGGGTCGCGGCTGAGGGCCAAGGCGGCCTCCTCGGCGCTCCGGTAGGAGGCCGGATCGACCACGGAATGGCCCTTCAGGCGGACGGTCATGACCTCCAGCAGGAACGGGCGCCCGGCGCGGGCGCGGGTGAGGGCGTGGCGGGTGGCCAGGTAGACGGCATCGGGATCCAAACCGTTCACCCGGGCGGAGGCCATCTTGTAGGCGGCGGCCCGTTTGTGCAGGTCGGGCTGGGCGGATGAACGCTCGACGGTGGTGCCCATCCCGAGCTCGTTGTTGTCCACCAGATACACGATCGGGAGGTTCCAGAGCGCCGCGATGTTGAGCGACTCGTGGAAGGCGCCGATGTTCGTGGTGCCGTCGCCCATGGTGGCCACCACCGCCTCGCCGCCGCCGCGGTAGTCGATGGCCAGGGCGGCGCCCGTGGCGAGCGGAAGCTGGCCGCCCACAATCCCGTACCCGCCCATCAACCGGTGCTCCAAGTCGAACATGTGCATGGAGCCGCCCCAGCCTTTGGACAGGCCGTCCGCCCGGCCGTACAACTCGGCCATGACGCGGCCCGGGTCCGCCCCCCTCGCGATGGCGAAACCGTGCTCGCGGTAGTTGGTGAACAGGTAGTCGGTCGGCTTCATGGCCGCCGCCGCGCCGACTATGAACGCCTCCTCCCCCAGGTTCAGATGCAGGTAGCCGCCGATCAGCGCTTGCGTGTAGGAACGCCCGGCCCGTTCCTCGAAGCGCCTGATCAGGAGCATTTGGCGGTAGAAGTCAGCCAGGCGGCGGGCTTTGGCGGGCGAAAGGGGCGGCGCCGGGCTGGGCTTGGCATTCGGCTGGGCGGATTCCGGCGCCGCCTGGGCGTCTGGGAGGGCGCGCTCCGGCGCCGCTTCCAAGTCCGGCCGGGCGCTTTCCGGCGCCGCCGTGGCGTCCGGCTTCACCTTGGGTTGGGGTGGCCCTGCGGGCCTTGGGGCCGGGGTGGGACGGGACGCTGAACGGGATTGGGCGCGGGGCGGCTTGGCGCTCTTCGGGGCTGCCGGGGTGGCGGATCGCGCCATGGCCGGGTCTCCTTGCTGTTGCGGGTGGACATTGCGGAAACGTGCGGTCACGGTAACACAAACCGCCGGTAATTCATCCCATGATTTGTGGATGGCTCACCTGGTGGTCACGCGGCTGGCCGCCATCCGGCCGCTGACCGCCCCGGCGGGACCGCTGCGCCTGGTCAAGCCGTAGGATCGACCACTATGGCAACCCCAATCCCATCCGTCCCACATGATGGATCGGCGGCGGCGCCCGGCTCGGTCCCGGCGGTGCCCGATCCGTCGCGGAAGCAGGTACGGCGCTGGCGCCGCTATCTGGCGGACGAGATCCAGGAGGCCGCCACCTACAAAGACCTCGCCCGGCGCTCCAGCCCCGAGGAAGCGGCGATCCTCCTGGGACTGGCGGAATCCGAGGCGCGCCACGCCGACCATTGGCGCGGGCTCCTGGGCGACAAGGCCAAGCGGCCAATGGGCCGGCGTTTTTCCACCGACGTTCTGGCCTTCATGGCGAGGCGCTTCGGCTTCGTATTCGCGTTGGCGATCGCGGGGCGCGCAGAAACGCGGACGCGTTACTGGCGCGACCCGAACGTCCCCGAATCGATGACCGCCGACGAACAAGTCCACTCCGAGGTCATCCGTGGCCTGGCCGCGCGCGGCCGGGCCCGGCTCTCCGGCACGTTCAGGGCGGCGGTCTTCGGCGCGAACGACGGCCTGGTCTCAAACCTGGCCCTGGTCATGGGGATAGGCGGCGCCGGGGTTAGCCCCAAAGTCGTCATGCTGACCGGCGTGGCGGGCTTGCTCTCCGGGGCCATGTCCATGGCCGCGGGCGAATACGTCTCGGTCGACTCGCAAAAGGCCCTTCTGGACGCCTCCAACCCCGACCCCAAGACCGCCACAATGCTGCCCCATCTGGATCTCAAGTCCAACGAGCTGGCTTTGGTCTACCAAGCCCGCGGGCTGACCGCCGAGGACGCCGCCAAGCAGGCCGACGAGGTGCTTCGCCATCAGACCGATTTCACCCTGCCGGGCGCCCACGCCGAGTCCTCGATCGTGGTCGGTTCAGGCGTCAAGGCCGCCGCCGCGTCGTTCTGCTTCTTCTCCTCCGGCGCCATCTTCCCGGTGCTGCCCTGGCTGGTCGGGCTGTCGGGGTTGACCGCGGTCATTTGGGCCGCAGCCCTGGTGGGAGTAGGGCTGGCCGTCACCGGCATGTGCGCGGGCATCCTGTCCGGAACGTCGCCCCTGAAGAAGGCCCTGCGGCAGGTGGCGATCGGCTGGGGGGCCGCCGCCGTCACCTATCTGCTTGGGCTGGCCTTCGGCACCACGGTCGGCTGAGCCGGCGCCGGCGCTCCGCGAGGAGCCGGAGGCCGAGCGGGATGGCGACCAGAACCGTCTCACGGCTGGTCCCCAGGGCAGAAGCTTGATCCACGGTCGGCTGAGCCGACGCCGCCTCGACCTGGTCCGTCCCCGTGGCGGGGGCCA
Organism: Bifidobacteriaceae bacterium; assembly: GCA_031281585.1. Lineage (NCBI taxonomy): Bacteria > Bacillati > Actinomycetota > Actinomycetes > Bifidobacteriales > Bifidobacteriaceae > Bifidobacteriaceae bacterium. The sequence continues at coordinate 27,040 of JAITFE010000060.1, forward strand.
GATCGCCGATGCCGAATATGATCAATGAGATCGGGGCCAACCCGGCGGATCACTTGCGGAAGGGGCGGGCCGTGGCGCGACGGAGAAACGGCATCGCGATCACTTGCGTCGGCCTCTTGGCCGCCTTTGCGCTAACCGGTTGCGAGCCGAACCCGACCGGGCGCGGAGGCGAACCGTCCGCGACGGCATCGGATCAGACAACCTTGGCCAGCGTCGAGGTGGGCGATGGCACCCCCTTGCCCTGGATCCGCGAAGACCCCGCGGCCGGGGCGCCGCGTGCGCTGGCGGCGCTGGCCGAGGGCCACAACCTGGCGGCGGCCCCGGAAGTGCGCCTCGGATCACGGATCACGGTCACGTTCGCGGGCGCGCCCCCCGCCGCCGTGGCGTTGACCGACGAGGTGGTGGACGCCGAAGGAACGGCGCGCTACGCCGGGAAGCCGCAGACCATCGAGTTGAGCGCGGCCGATGGCGTGTTCGCCTTCGAACTGCCGGCCAACCCCGCCGCCATGCTGAGTTCGGACTCGGCGGACTATCTGCCCGGAGCGGTCATCAGGGGCTTCACCCTGGCCGTCACCTCGGAGGAGGGCACCGCCACCTACGCCTTCGCGCTGCGCACCGACGCCTATCGGTGATCCGGCCGAAGCGAGGGGGTTTGGGCCCGCTTCGGGGAGAAACGGACAACCGGCGCCGATGCCGTGTGCCGGCCCAGCGGCATCGTCGCAGATCACCGGGCTGGCCGGTTACGCGGCCGACCGGGAGCCTGTCCGGAACTCCCCAAAGCAAGCCGAAAACCGCCGCTTCGGGGAGAAACGGACAACCGCCGCCGACGCCGCCAACCCGCCACACGGCATCGTCGCAGGTCAGCGGACCGGGCGTGCACGGGGCCGACCGGGAGCCTGTCCGGAACTCCCCAAAGCAAGCCGAAACCCGCCGCTTCGGGGAGAAACGGACAACCGGCGCCGATGCCGCCAACCGGCCACACGGTATCGTCCCAGGTCAGCGGACCGGGCCTTTACGTGCCCGACCGAGGCCCTGTCCGGAACTCCCCGACGCAAGCCGAAACCCGCCGCTTCGGGGAGAAACGGACAGCAGCCGAACGGCCGGGCCTGGCGGTGCGGGGGCCAGGCCCGGCCGTTCGGCGTTGCTAGGCGGTCGGCGTTTGGCGCTGTCGGCGATCGAGGCTCATTGGGCGGGGCCTTGGCGCGCCAGCTTGCGCCGACGCGAACCCAGGAGCGTGGCGGCGCCGATCAGAATCAGGCAGGTGGCCACGCCGATGGCGGCCTGGGGCCTGAGGCTGGAGCCCGTCACCGGAAGCGCGGCCTGGCTGGAAGCCGACTGGCCGGGGGCGGACTGGCCCGGCGTCGGGTCGCCCGAGTCGCTCGGTTCTGGGGTTCCGATCACCACCACCTGGGCCGAAGCCTCGGAGGCGGGGGAGGCCCCAACCGCGTTGACCGCGACAACCGTGGCCCGGTAGGTCCCCGGACCGAGGTCGGTGAACACCGCCGAAGTCGCGGACGCGGCCACTTCCCGCGCCAGCGGCTCCGGGCCGCCCAGCAACTGAACCGTGTAGCCGGTGATCGGCGATCCGCCGTCCGCCGGCGCCTCCCAGGTGACCGTCACGGTGGAGCCGATGGCCACGATGCCGGGCTTCGCCGGCGCGGCTGGCGCCGAGGCCAGTGCGCGCGTTACGGCCAGCGCGACAGGTGCCGACGGGCCGTAAACGACGGTGCCGTCCTCGCCGACAACGGCCACTGAGAATTCGGCCCCGTTAAGATCGGCCGTGGCCGTGAAAGCGTGGGTGGCCGAGGTGGCCCCGGCGACCGGGCTGGCCTCGTCCGCCCCGGGCGCCTTGACGTACCACTGGTAGCGGTCCAGCACCGTTGAGGGCGCCACCGTCGCGGTGAGCGTGACAGTCTGGCCCTCAACAGCCTGGGGCTCGCCCGCGATGGACACGACCTGGGGAGCCGCGGCCCCGTGGTCGTCCACCGCCACGGTCACGGGGGCCGAAGTGTGGGTCACCTCGCCGCCCACCAGCCGTTCCGCTGTGACGATGGCGCCGTCGAGGGCCTGCTCGGCGGTCAAGGTCAGCACCTCGGAGTCCGTCTCCTGGACCACATGCGGCCCGGCCTGGTCGGCTCGTTGGACCGACCAGCGGAAGGTCGCGGGAGCCGGGTCCTCCGGGGCGAGCACCGCCGTCAAAGTGACCGGTTGGGAGGAGTGGTAGTGGCCGGCCAGGCCCAGGATGTGCAGCCCCGGCTCGGTCGGCGCGGGCAATTCGACCCGCATCTCCTGTGGCGTCGACTCGGCGACCCGGTGCCCCTCGGCGTCCAACACCGCCACGCGCCACAAGAATCCGTCCCAGCCCTGTTGAGCCGTGAAGGTCAGGTCCGCCGTGGTGACGGGGCCTTGGGCGTCGCGGATCGTGTACCAGGACTCCGCGCCGGTTTGCTTGAGCTCCCAGCTGTAGGTCGCCCCTTCGACCGTAGGCGAGTGGGCCGCCGTCAGCGTGTAGACCTGGCCGGCGACGAACCGCTCCAGGAAGTTCGTGATCACGACGGTGGTCGGGACGGGCTCGGCGACGGGGGTGAGCACAAAGCCTCGGGCGCCGTCCGCCGTGGCGGCGGTGCCGACAATCTGGCCGGACTCGTTGACGTCTGAGGCGGACTGCAGGGTCACGCCCTCCGGCAAAGCCGCGACCCGCGAGTTCAGGTCAACCGCTCCGGTCGCGTCCCAGCCGGTGGCGGCCCCGCCAAAGGAGGTGTTGCCCGCGAACTTGGAGGTGTAGCCGACAATCACGCCTCCCGAGACCGCCTTGGCCGCCGCGTGCGTGTAATCGGAAACCTCAGGGAGCGCCAACGTGTACGGAACTCCGTCCGTTCCCCACGCCACCGGCCTTTCGGTTGACCCGGCCGTGGCGCTTCCCACGGCGAGGCCATCCGACCGCACGCCGGCCACCGCCGGGGAACTCGCGCCCTGCGGCGTTTCGAGCAGGCGAGCGCCTTGCGCGTCCCAGACAACGCCCAGGAGTCGGCTGCCGCTTTGACCGGGCAGAGTCAACGACCCCCGGCCGCCAACGACCTGGCCGTCGGCGATGGTGGTCGCGGTCAAGGAGGCGGCCGTGGTCCCCGCCGGGCCCGGGATGGGCAAAGTGGTGACGGCACCATCGGCGGCCAACCGGACGGCCGCGCCGGAGGCGGAGCCAACGGCCACGCCGTCGTTGTCGATGTCATTCAGGATTCCGGTGCCTGCCGCGTTCAAGCTCGTCACGTGTTCGGGGGCGGTCGTGCCCTCCCAACGGATCGGGATGGAGGCGCCCTGGGAGTCGAAGGCCTCGCCGACAATCTGGCCCTGGTTGTTCACGTCGAAGCCCCGGGAGAACTGGGAACCGTCAAGGTTGGCGAGCTCATGGGCGTGGAAGTGGTCGCCGTGGGCCTCCCAGAGAACGGTCCGCTGGGGCTGCGCCGAACTGGTCGGGCGCGTGATCCCCACGACGTCGCCCTGGTCGTTCAGACCCAGCGCGCCGGCCGAGGCCCCGCCATTGGTCGGTTCGAGGAGCGTCAGGCTGTACTCCTGGGCCAGCCGGCCGAGTCCCAGCGCCGCTCCCGGTTGGGCGACGCTCACCGACACGGGCGCCGAAGGGCCGTAGGCCACCTCGCCCGTTGGCTTCAGAATGGACACCCGGAAGGACGCCCCGTCCTCGCCCAGCGCGGCCGGCAGCGTCAGCGCGGATGCGCTCTGGCCGCCGACCGGCGTCCAGTCCCCCGACCCGGCGAGCTTCTTCTCCCACAAGTGGTCGGTCAAGACCGTCGAAACACCCTCGGGCAGTTCCAAGCGCAGCGACAGCGGCTCGCCGACCAGGTAGGAGGCCTTGCCCCCGATAGCCGGTGCCTGGAGGGCGGCGGCGCCGTGGTCGTCCTCGTGGATGACCCGCGTTTCAGAGAAGGTGGGTGCCGCCTGCGGGTCGGCGCGGATCAACGCCACCCGCACCTCGACTCCGTTGAGCGCCTGCTCGGCTGCCACAGTCCACGAGTCGGTGGGGTTGCCGGGGATCGGCGACCATTCCCCGCCGGGCCATTTCCACTGCCATTGGATGGTGTCGCCGGCGGCAGGCGCCGGGTCGATGTTCAAGCTCAGGTGGATCGGGCTGCCTTGGTGGTAGTGGCCGTCTAGGGCCCCGAGTTCGACCACTTGGCCGGTCGGCGCGTTTGCCACAACGACGTTCACCGGGGCCGATGCCGACGATTTCGCCAGGTTGTCGACCTCCGGCACGAACACCGCGGTCACCTGGTGGTCGCCCAGGCTCAGGTCCTCCGTCAGGAATTCCGCCTCGCCCGCAGCGAGCCTGACGTGGCCCAGGACGTTTTGGCCGTCCCGGAACTCCACGTACCCCTGCACGCTCGCCGGCTCCACGGTGGCGTGGAGCTCCAGTTCTTCTCCGACAACGACGGTCGAGGCCCCGTGCACGTGCAACTGGGTGGTCGTGACGGCCTGCGCCGGCAAGTCCCCCACGACGAAGGTGTAGACGGCGGTGTCGCCGACCGGCGCGCCGCCGACTTTGGCCTGGGCGGCCACCGTCAGAGCGTAGATGCCGGGCTGGGTGAAAGCCCAGTTGGCGTGCATGTGGACGTTACCGCGCGTGAAACTCTTGAAGCCGTCCTCGTCGCTCGACCAGAGGCGTTGTGGGGCACCGAACGTTCCGCTTTGCCACAGTTCCACGTCTCCTGGACCCTCCACCCCGACCAGAGTCAGCGTGGTGTCGTTGCCGTCCAGAGTGCCGAGCGGGACCGACTCCGTGGAGAAGCCGGGCCAAAGCTCGCCACCCACCTGGGTTTCCGGAGCGATCCAAACGGTCGAGCCGGGCGCTGCCACGAACTCAAAACCGGCGGGAAAGCCGGTGAGCCGCAATCCGTTGCTGACGTGGAACCACACCTGGTCCGCCTCGTAGCGGGTGTGGGCCGTCGGCGTGTCCGCCTTCGCGGCCAGGACAAGTTGCCCCTGATCCCAAAAGGTCGAGATCGCGTCCGCGTGGACGCCTGCGATCACGGTCCGGTGGGACGGAGCCGGTGCCGGCCCTGCCGTGCCGACGGGCGGGGCGGCGTAAGCGGTCCCGGTTGCGGCCGCGAACGCCCCGATGGCGAGGCTCGCGGAGGCCAGGAAAGCGGCGTTCTTCTTGAAAACCCTCATTCGTCTGATTGCCTTTCTGGGGGTCATGCGGCGGTTGGCAACGCCTGGGCCGGAGGCCAGGCCTGTCCGGGAACAGCTTCAGGGGCGGACCGCGCAAGACCCTTGAGCGCCTGAGCCCGCCGCCGGTTTGGTCGCCGCAACTGCGACGACGTTCGGCGATTCGCGGGCTCCCAGCCTCCGCAGGGTTCGTGGTCCACTGAATGATAACCATTCCTATTAAATCCAATACAATAGGCGGTTGCGCCCAAATGCACAAGCTGGCGACGTCGGCGCCCGCCGACGTCGCCTATCCGCAGGTTGGCGGTCCTGCGCCGTTGGGCGCCGCCTGGGGCGGCCCCCGCCAGTCGCCGCCTGCCAAGCCACAAGGTGGCTATCACTCGCCAACCAGCGGCGCGTTATCCGCGAACCGGCTGGACGGGGCACCCGTTCCGGGCGTGACGACATCGCTCGCCAAACGGCACCGCGTTGTCCGCGAACCGGGTGGACCGGGCACCCGTTCCGGGCGTGACGACATCGCGCGCCAAACGGCACCGCGTTATCCGCGAACCGGCGGCCATGCGCCATTGGGCACCGCCTGCGGCGGCTCCGCTGGTCGGTGCCCGCCTGCGCCGCCGGCGTCAGCCGTCGCGCCTGCGGCGGCCTCCCTACTGGGCGCGGAGTCTGCGGCGGGCGGCCGCCCCCGCCGCGCCGCCGGCCAGGATCAGGGCGCAGGCGACCAGGCCCAAGCCGATCGCCGCCGGTCCGGTGAATGGCAGGCCGCCAGGCGGGCGCGCCCCCGGCGGCTGGGCGGGCGGGACGGTGTGGCCAGGACCAGCGGTTGGAGCCTGGGAGGCGGCCCAGCCCGGCGCGGACGAGGCGCTCGGCGAACCGGGCGAAGTCGGAGACGCCGATGGGCTCGGCGAGACCGGCGGGCCGGGGCAATCAACCTTGTAACCGGCGCTGTGCCGCCCGGACAGCGGGCCGGTCAGGACCACGGTCTGCTGGCCGTTCGGCGAATCCGCCGGGGTGGTCCACGCCAACTCGACCCGGCCGTCCGCGTCCGCCTTGGCGGTGCCCAAGAGCGCGCCGTCGCCAGTCGTGGCCGTGACATCCTCGCCGGGCTGGAAGTTGCGGCCGGTCGCCGCTTGCCTGGCCGCGCCGCACAGTGTTCCCAAGCTCAGGTTGACCTGCGGTTGGCCCACCCGCCACTTGACGCCGGTCGAATTGCCGGCGGCGTCCGTGACCGTGACGGTCACGATGGCGCCCTCGGGTTGTTTGGGCGTCAGCCCGCAGTCGAAGCGGCCGTCCCGGCCGACCGGGCAATTCGCCAGCGGACGGCCCTGTGAGTCCTCCACGGTGACGCTCAACTCACCCGCGGCGGCCGCCGCCGAGTCCTCCGCCGCGACCTGCCCCGTCAGGCGCCCGCCGTCGGTTGGATCGGGCCGGGCCGGGCTGGGCGGGGTCGAATCGGTGAACGCGATCCGGGCCCGGGCGGTTTCGTCAGGCGCGACAACCCCGTCCGCGATCCCAACCGGCTTGTCGCCCACAACGCCGGTCACGTCGTAGCGGCCCTCCGCCCCTCGGTACACGGCGGTGGCGACCCCGCCGGACGCCGGCGCCGCAATCTCTCCGCCGGCCCCGTCCCCCGAAGGCGCGGGTCCGTAGTCCACCAGCGACGCGGCGGCGTGGACCACTGCGGGGCCGGTCACCTGGCCCGAGCCCTCGCCCACCCAGGTGCCTGCCGGCACCGACAGAGCGACCGGACAAGGCAGCTGCCTGCCTCCGGACCAGCAGGACGCCAGGTTGCCGTTGGCGTCCCGCAGAGTCGCCGTGACGGTCTGACCAGCCGGATCATCGGCTCTGGCCGGCGCGGGCGGGCTGGTCAGCTCCGACCGCGACGCGTCAGGCGGTCCGCCCACGAACAGCGCGGTGCGCGCGTGGCGGTGGCCGCCGGGTTCGGTCGGGATGGGCGAACCGCCCAGGTTCGCCCCGACCAGCGCCCAGCCCGCCACCGTCGAGGTCACCTGGATGGCGACCCGGCCGTCATCGCCCGTCGCGTAGGAGCCGACAGGGCAGCTGCCGCCCGGCTCGGCGGGGCTGACAACGCTCATTCCGGCAGGCAGCTGCGGCGTGACGCACGCCCCCGCGACCGGCGCCGCAGCCGCGCCCGTCTGGCCGTTCATGACCGTGGCCGTCAACGTGTAGGAGTCGGCGCCGTCAGCCGTCACCACCGCAGCCGTCGAATCGGTCCGCAGCAACGTGAACGATGACGCCGCCGCCGAACCGGCCTGGTCCCCGGCCGCGAAGGCCACGTCGCCGGGGCTCAGGTCGACTGTCAGCGCGCCGGCGGCGACCGTCGCCGAAACCGGGAAGGTTCCCGCGAAGGCGGACACAATTGGCGCGTAGGCCAGGCCGGGCGTGTAGACGCCGTCCTTCAGGCAGTTGGCCGGGGCGGCCGACACGTTGGCGGCGTCACCCGCGCTCCCAGCGGCGGCGGCCACGTCGGTTGGGCTGCTCAAACCTGGGGCCCCGGCGGCCTCGGCCGCAGCCCCCTGGTTTTGCGCCCGGCCGACCGCGCCCCCACCCTGGGGTTCGGCGCCGCCGGCGGCTTGGGCCGGGCAACTCGCCACGGTCAATTCCTTGGCTTCCGGCGGACGCGAACCGTCCGCGAAGACCGGCGTCCCCGCAGTCCCCGGCTGGGCGGCGGGCACGGTGAAGGAGACCTTGGCCCCCGGCACGCCATTGCCGAAGCGGTCTTGCACCACCACTCGCGCCCATGACTGGTCCGTCAGGTTGGCGGGCACGGCGGGACGGAACGTCTCGAAGCTCGCGGCGGTGCGCGCCGGGTCGACGGGGCCCGCCACAAACTCAGCCCGCTTCACGCTTTGGCCGTAGTCCGGATCGGCCTGGGGGCCGCCCACCGCCTGGGGCACGCCGTCCACCTCGACAAACGCGCGGACCCAGACCCAGCCGGCTTTGTCCCCGGGCGCGCCGAACGGCACGCTCGCCTGGCCGTCCGGCCCCGAACGCTGGGCCTCGGAGGTGGTCCAAGGGCCCGCGCCGGGGGCCGTCGCCGAACCCCGCGCCCACTGGAACACCACGGGAGCGCCCTCGACCGCGTTGCCGGCGGCGTCCCGCACCGTCACGGTCGCCACATGCTGCTCTTCACCCGCGCGTTTGGGCTCCGCGCCCGTTGGGATGGCCAACTCGGAGGCCGCCCCTGAGGGGGTGCCCGCTACAAAGGTCAAGGCCACCTTGCCGTCCGTTCCGAGAGTGGTCGATCCGGCGGCGTCTTTCACGGTCAGCAAAGGCCGCTCCGGCGGCCCCGCCAGGGCGGCGGTGACCACATAGCGGCCAGCTCTGAGCGACGTGAAACGGCAGGTCGCAGCGCCAGCCACAGCCGTCGCCACGACGGAGCCGGGTCCGGCGACCGCGTCCTGGTCCGTCCCGCACGCCACCGCCAACCCGGCGGGCAGATGGAAAACCACCTCAGCCCCGGAGACCGGGTTGCCGTTGGCGTCCCGCAGTTCCGCCGCCACCGGGAGTTCGGCCACGCCGTCCGCCACCGCCGCGCCGGCCGGCTGCGCCAGCCAAGAGGCGTCCGGATCAGGCGCGGCGGCCCCGAAGCGAACCGTGAACGGCACCCCGACATCCGCCCACCCATCCGCTTCCCAGACTTGGACGCGCCCGGTGAACGTGCCGGCCACGGACGAATAGAGCCGCCAACTGAAGCGGCCAAAAGCGCTGCTCGAGGGGGCACCGGTGAGGCCCTCGACGGCATCGTCGGCGATTTTGACCGAAGTTGGCAACCCGGCCAGGCGCACCCGGGCGCCGGGGACCAACAGGCCAGCGGCCGACCGGGCGGTGACGGTCAGGGTGTACGAGTCGGCGGGCTGGCCGCTGGCCGGCAGCGACACGTCCGCGCCCGTCGCCGGGTCGGCGGTGTCCGGGTCGATGGCCCAGGCAGAATCGGCGGCACTGGCCGGGCCGGCGGTGAAGGAGACGGGCTTGGGCGAGCCGTCGACGGGCGCGCCGCCCGCGGTCGCGCTGACCGGGAAGGTGCCCGGCTCCTCGGAGGTGAAGTGCGCCATGGCCAGGCCAGCCTGCAAGACGCCGCCGTCGAAGCACCATTCGGGCGCGTTGGCGCCGGACGCCGGGTCGCAGGTCGTCACCGTGACCGTCCCCGTCTGCTGGCCCTTGACGTTCGGGCCCGGCACACCCGGAGCGCCCGCGCCGATCTGGAAGGTGACGGCGCGGCCGCCCAACGGGTTGCCGAAGCTGTCGCGGATCACGACCTGGCCGTAATGGCTCGCCTGGCCGTCCGCCAAGACCAGGTTCTGGGAGACCTCGAAATCCGACTTGACCAGGTCCATCGCGCCTGCGGTGAGCGTTAAGTCGACGGGGCTGCCGCCCACAATCTGGTCGCCGGCGTAGAAGCCGCAGCCATGCCACGGACCCGCCTTGGTCGAGGCGAAAGGAACCGTGGCCGTCCCGGCGGCGTCCGTCAACGCGGACGCGAACCGGGTGTCCTGGTCGGGCGCCTGGGTGCAGAACGCCGCCGGGTCGGATGTGTCCCCGGATGGGAAGAACCGGTATTGGATCGGCACGTCCGCCTGTTTGACCGGGTTGCCGCGCTGGTCCCGGAGTTGCACGCTGACCTGGTAGGTCGCGCCGCCAACGCCCAGTTGGAGCGGGGCCTTGGGCGTGGCGGTGATCAGCGACCCGGATGGGGAGATCGGCCCGGCCACGAATTGGGCCACGGCGGGAGAGCCCTTTTCGATGGGCGTCCAGGCGGCAGCCCCCTCCAACTGGCTTTTGGCCGTGACTTGGTAGACCCCGGCCTTTGTGGCCGTGACGGCGACTTCGGCCAGGCCCGTTTGCGGGTCGGCCTGTACCACCACTTCGGTTGGCGCCACCTCTGCGGCTGAACTGGGACCATCCCCGTCTCCGATGCCGTCCGGGGCCGCAACGGGACCGTCCCCGTTTTCGAGGGTCGCCGGGTCCGAAAAGGTACCGTCCCCAGTGTTGGAGGAGGCCGCTTCGAGGTCGGCGGGGAGGGCGAAGGCGACGCGGGCCCCCGGCACCGGGTTGCCCTGGGCGTCCAGGATGTACGCGCGGACCGGGAGTTGGTCGCGGCCGTCCGCGACCGCTGTGACGCCGGGGCCTTCCAAGTAGGAAACGTCCGGTGCGATGGGGCCGGCGGCGAACTCGATGGTCTGCCGGTCCGGCGCCACCGCCGCCGCGCCGATCATGGCGCGGACTTGGTATGAGCCGGCCGCCTTGGCGGTGAAGGTGACGCCGACCCGACCCGACTGGTCGGTCGTGTGCGGCCCGCGCGGCTGGATCGCCACCGCGCCGGGGACCTCGAACTGGACCTCGGCGCCGCCCACCGCGAGGTTGCCCGCGTCCCGCACGGTCACCACGGCCTGCCACGAGTCCAGGCCGTCCGCGGCCACGGCGGGGTGGTCGGCGCCAAGCGCGGTGGTCGGGGTCACCGTCCAAGACGACTGGGCGGCGCTGGGCGCGCCCGGACCGAATTCCAGTTCGGCCGAACCGACTTGAACGCCGCCGACTTCGGCCGTCACCTGGACCGATTCGACGGCGGTGTCGGAGATGTCGATCCGGGCCAAGCCCGCCGCCGAAGAGGCCACCGTGACGGTTTGGCCGTCTCCGGGGGCGCCGGCGATCCTGGCCGAGCCGCCCACTTTGAAGGTGACCGGCTCTCCCTCGACCGGGTTGCCGCCGGTCACCGCGTCTTGGACCAGCACTTGGGCGAAGTGGGCGGACGAGCCGTCGTTCGCCACCTTGGTTCCGGCCGAGGAGGTGAAGACCGAACCGGCCGGCACCGCCGGGCCCGGCCCGAAGCGGGCCGCCAGGACCTCACCGACCTGGCCGGACGGGATGGTCGCCTGGACCTCGTAAACCCCGGCCACCGCGACCGTCCAATCGGTCCACTGCGCGGTTCCCCCCGTCGATTCGACCACCTTGGAGCCGGACCAAACGCCCGCGCCCTGGGGCCGCCAGTTGAAGGTGACGGGCACGGAGGCGGCGGTGTAGGGGTTGCCGGAGGCGTCGAACAGCCTCACCGTGGGGGTGTGGAACCCCGTGCGGACGGGCATGACCTGGTTGGCGGTGGGGATGGCGAAAAGGGACCGGCCGGCGGAGACGGCGGCGTTGACGAAGACGGCCTTGGCCGGGCTGCCCTCGGTGATGGCCATCGCGCCCACGGTGGCGGTGACGTCGTAGACGCCGACCACCTTGGAGGCCAAGACCAGCCGGGCCTGGCCGGAGGCGTCGGCGTGCACCGCGACCGTGACCGGGCCCGGCGTCTCAAGGCGGGTGGCCTCTTCGACGGCCGTCACATTCGCCGGGATTGCGAAGGCGACCGAGGCCCCGGCCAGGGGGTTCGACTGGGCGTCCCGCAACTCGGCGGTGATGATCTGCTGTTCCCGGTAGTCCGCCTTGGCCGGGCCGGTTCTGGGCCCGATCAGACGGGACGTCAAGGCGTCCGGCGGACCCGGATTGAACACGACCTGGGCGGACTTGGCGCTGGCGCCGGCCTGGCCCAGCGACAATTGGTCGCCGCCCAGTTCGACCGTGACGTTGAATGAGCCCGCCTGAGTCGACGTCACCTCGTGAACCGCCGTGCCGGACTGGCCGTCAAGACGCCCGGAAGTGACCGGGTACTGCAGGACGCGGCCGGTCGCCGGGTCGGTCACCTTGACGATGGCGCGGACCCCGTTCAGCGGGTGCCCGTCCACGCTGCGGAGGTTGACCGTGACGCGGTAGGAGTCGCGCCCGTCCGCGGTGGCCGGATTCCCGGCGTTGGCCGGGTTGCGGTCCACCGTGAACCAGGACGTGGTCGGCTCCGCGGTGTCGCTGGTGAAGACCAGGTCCTTGGGGTCGGTCTGGCTGGCGCCGAAGACGCCCACCACCGGGAAGGCGCCCTCGAATTCGGACACCACGTCAGCGGTCAAGTAGCCGTCTGGACCGGATTCGCCGTCAACCTCCTTGCGGCCGTCCGCCAAAGGGGTGAAGACGGGCCCGTCCCCGGCCCCGGTCAATTTGAAGCCCAGGGCGACCCCGGACAGGGCGTTGCCCTGCGCGTCCTGGGCCTTCATCCGGACCCACAGCGGATGGGCGCCGGTCGCGGGCGCCACGGAGTCTTGGACCTCGAACGAGGCGAGCGTCCGCGCCAGGTCGAGGGGCCCCGCGACAAACCGCGCAGTGGCGGGCGAACCGGTGACCTCCGCGCCCGCCAGGTAGGCCCGCACCTGGAAAGCGGCCGCCTGGGTGGACGCGAAGTCGACCGCCGCCAGCCCCTCCCGGTCCGCCGCGACCGCCAGTTCGGTCAGGCGGGCCTCGTCGGGGCCGTAGCGGAAGAACACTTGGGCGCCCGCCACCGGGTTGCCGAAAGCGTCTTCGACCCGCACCTCGGCCCGGTGGGTTTGCCTGCCGTCCGCCACTTTGGTGGCGCCGCCGGCCGCCGTTGGGACGGTCAGAACCGATTTGTCCGATGCCGCCGGGCCAGCCGTGAAAGCCAGTAGCGCCCGGCCGCTGGTCGCCAGAGTCGCGCTTTCCCGCGCGTCTTTGACCACCGAGATGTCATCGCCGTCCAGTTTGGCGCTGACCGGGTATTCGCCGGCGGCGGTGGATTTGTACAACACGGTGGCGTAGCCGCCGCTGATGGGCGCGTCGACCGTGGGCATGGGGCCGCCTGCGGTGTCGGTACCCGCCACGGTGGCGGTCAGCCCCGGAGGCACGGTGAACACGACTCGGCCGGCGCCGGCGTTGTTGCCGGAGGCGTCCCGGATGTGCGCCTTGACCTGCAGTTGGTCGGCGCCGTTGGCGACGGCCGAGCCGTCCGGTTGCACCAGCCACGATTCGACGGCGGCCCCGGCGCCGGCGTTGAAGCGCAACGTCACCGGATCCGGCGCGACGGGCGCCCATTGGTTCCCGGTCGTGTTCACCTGCACGGTGGCGGTGTACACGCCCGCCGTCGCCGAGTAGAGGTTCCAGGTGTGGGTCCCGTAGTTGGCGGAGGCCGGGGCGCCGGTGGCGCCCCCCGTCCCGCCGGCCTGGACAATGTGGACTTTGGTGGTGTCCAGGCCCACCAACCGGACCCTGGCGTCCGGCACCAAGATGCCGCTGGCGGACTTGACCTGCACCGTTAGCGTGTAGGCGTCGTCCGGGTTGCCCGAGGCCTCGATGGACGCCTGCGGCGCGGCGGCCGTGTCCGGGTCGAGGACGTAGGAGGACGCGGCCGCGTCCGGCGAGCCCGCGACGAAGGACACCGGCTGCGGGGCACCCGCCACGGTCGCGCCGCCCACGGCGGCCGTGACGTTGAAGGACCCCGGTTCCTGCGAGGTGATAGCCACTTGGGCCTTGCCGGGCTGGTCGCACCAGGTCGGTTGGCCCGGGGCGGTCGGATCGCAGGCTGTGACCACCCCGTCCGGCGGCGCCAGTGTGGGCCCCGGCACGCCCGGCGCTCCCGCGGCGACGCCGAAGCTGACCTGGGCGCCGGGGACCGGGTTCCCATTGACGTCTTTGACGATCGCCCAGGCCGCATGGCTGGCCGCGCCGTCCGCCAGGACGTTGCCGGGCGTGACCTCGAACTGGGAGGCTCCGGCGGCCGCTCCCAACGGGTTGAACCGCAATTGAAGGGGTGAGCCCTGCGCCACCGTCGCCGCCCCGACCTGGGCCGTCGCCCGCCAAACGCCCGCGCGGGTGGTCGTGAAGGTGGTGGCGGCCACCCCGGCCGAATCGGTCAGCACGCTCCTGGTCACCGGCGCCACCCCCGGCGCGGGCATGGTGCCGTCAGGCTGCATCAACTCGAAGGTGAAAGCCACCGGCAGGCCGGCGGTCTCCACCCGGTTGCCGTATTGGTCCATCAACTCGGCCTTGACGGAAAAGGCGGTGATCCCGTCCGCCGGGAGCGGCCCCTGAGGGACGCTCGAGATGACTGAATGGGCCGGCGAGACGGGGCCGGCGACAAAGGTTGCCAGGGCCGGAGAGCCCCCTGTGATGTCTTGGTACGCGTCCTCGCCGCCGCCCCGCACGGCAGCCGTGACCTCATAGGTCCCGGCCGTGAAGGAGACCAAGGCGAGTTGGGCGCGCCCCTGGCCGTCCACTTCCACCTCCGCGCTGGCCCCTGCAGCCAGGGCGGCGCCGGCGGGCACGTCGAAGCGCACCGTCGCGCCGGTCACCGGGTTTCCGTGCGCGTCGGCGACGGTGGCGGTCACAACCTGGGTGGCCTGTCCGTCCGCGACCGCGCTGGAGGCGGGCCCGGTCAGGAACGTCCGGCCGGGTTCATGGCTGATGGGACCCGCCACAAAGGTGATCTGTTGGTCGGCTTCGGGGATCGGATCGGCGCCAATCAGCGCGTTGACCGTGTAGGTTCCGGCCACCACGGAGGTGAACTGGACCTCGAGGCGTCCGTCCGAGCCGGTCAGGTGGGGGCCGGCGGGACTGACTGTGACGGCCGGCGGCGCGGCGATTCCTACTTCGACCCCTTCCTTGACCTGGCCGTCCACGTTCAACACCAGCACCGTCGCGGTGAAGCTCGCCTGGCCGTCCGCGACCAGGGGCCCAGCCGGGGCGATGGACCACGAGGACCTGGACGGGTCGGCCGCGCTCTTGGCGAAGATGAGATCGGCCTCGCCTATCCGGTCGGCTTGGTTTATGACCGCCTGCACGTGGGTTGTTGTGTCCTCCCCTGAGGCGATCCTGACGCTGGCCGAACCGGTCGCAGAGGTGGTCACCGCGCAGGTCCGCGCGCCGCAGCCAGCGCCCGCGAAGTGGGCGGCGGTGTCGCCCGAAAGGCCGAAGGACACCGCCTCGCCCGCGACCGGGTTGCCCAAGGCGTCCCGCACCTGGACTGTGGCCGAGTGGGTGTCCACGTCGTTGGCCACCACCACGCCCACCGAGGCGCTGAAGGAGGAGTTGGCGGCGCTGGCCGGCCCGGCTTTGAACCGTGCCTGGCGGGCTGGAACAGCCTCGGCGATTCGCCCCGCCGCCACGTCGGCTCGAACCTCGTAGGCGCCCGCGCGGTCCACCGTGAAGTCCGTCCAGTCGGCAACGCCGTCAACGCTTTCGACAATTGGCCCGGCGGACCAAACCGAGGCGCCCGCCAACCTGTAATAGAAGCTGACCAGAACCGCAGGCGTGTACAGGTTGCCGGAAACGTCCCTGAGCGTCGCCTGGGCGGTGTGGAATTCGACCGCCACGGTCTTGACCTGGCCCGCCGTCGGGATGGTCAACTCCGAGCGGCCGGGGTCAAGGTCGGCGTTGACAAAGACGGCCAGCGCCGGCGAACCGTCGCCGATCGCCTGAGCCGCCAGGCGGGCCGTGACGGCGTAGGCCCCGGTCTTGGTCGAAACGAGGGTCAGCTCAGCGACCCCCAAATCGGCCCCGCCCGCGCCCGAGTCGACCACCACCCGGGCGGGTCCGGGCACCTGGCGCCCGTCGCCGGTCACCGCGGAAACATCAGCCGGGATGGCGAACTCGACCACCTCGCCGCCCACCGGGTTGCCGTTGGCGTCCGCGATCTCCGCCCTGACCACCTGGGTTTCCCGGCCGTCAGCCTTGGCCGGGGCCACGGGCGCGACCAGGCGCGAGGCGCCCGGCCCCACAGCTGCGGGGCCCGGCAGGAAGGTCACCGCGACCGACTTGACGCCCGGATCGGACTCCGTGCCCAAGCGGTTGTTGCCAATCGCCACCGTCACATCCCAGACCCCCGCTTTGAGCGTCCTCAAGTCCACCGTGGCCTGGCCGCGTCCGGCGCTGCCCGAACGAACAGGGTAGAAGACCGGCGCCGCGCCGGGGATGTTCCTTGGGGAGAAGCCGACCTGGGCGCCGGCGTTGTTGACGGGCACGTTGTTCGCGTCCCGCAAACTGACCGTCACCACATAGGCGTCCGACCCGTCCGCGAAGGCGGGCTGGCCCACGTTGGACTGGGACCGCTCGACCCGGAACCGCGACTTGTCGGGATCCGCGGACAAGTTGGAGAAGTGGACCTGCCTCACCGCCGACTGGGATGTTTGCCAGACCCCGCGCACGTCGAAATCGCCCGGCCAAACCGAATAGACGAAGGCTCTGGCCACCCCGTCCGGACCCGACTTGGCGGCCGCCTCCTTGGCCCCGCCCAGGGCGTCGCCAAAGGCGGGCCCCTGATTGCCGTCATAGACCAGAGCGAATTTGAGATCGGCCCCCTCGACCGGATTGCCGTATTGATCCTGGGCGGTCAATTGGGCGGCCGCGTTCGCCACGCCATCAGCCCGTTTGACGGTCGAATCGACCGTGAACGAGCCGAGGGTCGCCCAACGGTCCACGGGACCTGGCGAAAAGCGGGCTTGCTTGGGCGACCCGGCGGCATCGGCGGCGGTGCCCTCGACACGGGCCCAAACCGTCCAAGTGGTCGCCACTGTGGAGCCGAAATCGTAGCTGGCCACGCCCTGGCCGTCTGCGGCGACGGCGGCCGTGGAGCCGGTCACCAACCGGCCGGCCAGGTCGGTGTGCTCCCACCGGAACACCACCTGGCTGGAACCGTCCACAATGGCGTTGCCCTGCGCGTCCCTGACCTGGACTTGGGCGGTGTGCTTCTCGACTCCGCCGACTTCCTTCGCGGCCAAGCCGTCAACCCCGGCGGTCGGAATGGACAGCTCGGACATGGCCGGGTCGGGCGGGCCCGGCGTGAACGTGACCTCGGCTTGGCCGTCAACGCGCAACGTGGTGTCCTCGGCCGCGTTCTTGACGGTTTCCACCGGCTCACCGGCCACGGTGGCGCTGACCTTGTGGACGGCAGCCACGGTGGCGGCAAGGTCGATGCGGGCCTGGCCGTCGGCGATCGGGGCGGTGACGGCGCCGGGCCCGGTGACGGTGACGCCGCCGGAGGCCGGGTTGACGGCGGAGGTCCCCGCGGGGATGGCGAACACCGCCGACCCGCCCGCCGCCGGATTGCCCTGCTCGTCAAACGCGCGGACCATGACCGGCCGGGTGGCCACCCCGTCGGCCGGGGCGGAACCGGACGGCTGGACCAGCCATGACTCGGCGGCCACGGGCGGGCCGGCCACCAGGTTGGCGTAACGGTTGCCGTCCGGTGCCAGCGGCAGGAAGGCGCCGCCGGCCTCCACCACAATCTGCTGCCTGCCTGCCTTCAGCCCTGTGAAGTCGGCCGTGTAGCGGCCGTTCACCGCCGGATCGGGGGTGAACGCCGAGATCTTGACGCCGGCCCCGACCGGGCCGGAGGCGACCAGGGCCGCCCCGGCCGTGGTGATCGGGTTGGCGTTGTCCCCGATCAGGGTGGCCGTGATCACCCCCGTGTCGCGGCCGTTGGCCACCACCTCTTCACTCGACACGGTGAAGCTTGACGCGTTCGCGTCGATCTCGGTGTCCTTCCAAGTCAGAACCTTGGGAGAGCCTTTCACCGGCCGCCATTGGCCGCCCGCCATGATCTCCGCGACAATGACGCACCGGGAATCGGCGGCGGAGTTGACCTCGGCGGGGGCCTTGCCGTCCCCCGAGGTGCGCAAGATGATCTGGTTGGCCGGGTCGGCCGGGTCGGCCGTGGAATGGACGAACTCGGCCGCGCAAGGCTGGCTGAGGGTGAGCCGCACCTCGGCTCCCGCGACCGGATTGTTCCGGCCGGCGTCCCAAACGCGCACGCCCGGGTGGAACGCGACGCCGGTGTCGTGGCTGATCGAATCGCCGCCATCCGGCTCGTCCGCCGGGTCGTTCCAGTTGTCGAACCCCTCGGTCTCCTCCGGATAGAGCGTCGGGTCGCCCAGGACGAAGACCGACCAGTCCGGGTCGGGGGGCGGGGTGGCGAACACCGCGGTCACATGGTCGTTGCCCGTCCCCTCCTCCGCAATCGTCTGTTTGGCGCCGTCGGCCCCCGTGTAGGTGACGCTGACCGTCTTCGAGCCCGCGCGTCCGGAATAGACCTCCAATGCGTAGACGCCGTCCGGGCACCGGCCGCCGACGGGCGCGGCCGCGCAGCCGAACTGGCCCGCCGAGCCGGCCGGGGCGGCGAAGTAGACCTTCGCGTCCGGGCTGGAAGCGGCCAACCGGCCGATCGCGTCCTCATAGGGGCGCCCCTCGGCGTCCCGCAGGGTCACCGTGACGGTTTGCCTTCCCCAACTGGCCGGCTGCGAGCCGGGGGCGTCGTGGTTGGCCGGCTGGTCGGCATCGGCGGTGATGCTCATGCCCGAACCGGACGTGGACGGGCCGGGCGGGGCGAACTCGAACGTCTGGGGCTCCGCCAAGTAGGCGAGGCTCGAATCGGCTTGCGCGAAGCTCACCCTCTTGCCGGAATACGCGGCGGCCTGGTCGGACCAGATTCTGACCTGGTAGAGGCCCGCCTGACCGGACGCCGTGTCCTCGGCGAACTCAACCCGGTTGGGGGGCGGCGCCAGCTCGGCCCAAGCCAGCTTCCCGGCCGCGAGCGCGCCCGTGATCGGGTTGCCGTTGGCGTCCCTCAGCGTCACAACGCCCTCATGGTAGGTGTTGGCGGCGGCGCCGTTGGCGGCGGAGGCGAACCGGACGCCTGTGGAGGTGACGTCGAAGGTGGAGGTGGCCGGATCGATCGAGGCCATCGGCAGGAAAGTGGCAGTGACGTGCCTGCGGTTCGGGTCCTGTCGGCTCGGCAGCGCGCCGTTCACACCGCTGACCCACACGCCCAAGCTCTTGGGGCCCGACTTGGTCGAATAGACAGCCACCGTGTAGCGGCCCTCGCGGCCGTCGGCCTTGTCCTCGGCCACTGCGCCGAACACCACGCCGACCTCCGCCGGGCAGGTGGTCCCCGGCGCCGAGTCGGCCCCGGCCGCGCAGGTCTTGGCAAAGTCCGCGTCGGTCAACCCGGTCACCCCGTTGCCCGCCGCGTCTGCGACCTGGATGCCCAGCACGTAGAAGTCGCCTTGGCCGGCGCCCGCCACGCCGTAGTTGGCCGTCCTGTCGGCGGTGTCCGCAAGATCGATCTGGCCGGACGCCGCCGCGCCCTCTTTGAACCAGACGTCGACCGGCGAGGTCGCGGTCGGCTCGCCCGTGGCGGCGTTGTCCAGATAGGCCCCGTCCACGTTGGCGGTCAAGTCGTAGCCGCCCCTGACGCTGGCGATCACGCGGACGGGCGTGTCGCAGGCGCCGTCCTGGCCCACCACGCAGGTGTGGGACTGCCCCGCGTCCTGCCAGGTGGCGGCGTCGTTCTCCGAATACTGGAACCGCGCGCCGGCTTGGGTGGCGCCGGTGCCGGCGCGTGGGGCGAGGGCGAGGGCGACCTCGGCGCCGCCGACGGGCACGGTCACCGCGGCGCCGGCCTGGTCTTGGACAACGCCTTTTAGAGCCACAACGACGGCGGCGTTGCCGTCCGGGATGGTCAGGCGGTCGGCGGACGCCGAATTGCCGCTCGGATCCGCCGTCACCGTCGAGACGGCGAAGTCGACGGCCGGGGCGTAGGTTAGCTGGCAGGTGATGTCGGCGGGGAGGCGGCCGGCGGCCGGTACGGGGACGGTCACCTTGGCGGCCGCCTGGTCGACGGCGGCGCCCAGGTCAGTTTGAGTCGCCGAGTCGTAGCACCAGGTGTCGACCGGCTTGCCCGCCTGGACGCCGGCGCTCAGCCGCCAGCCGTTCATTCCAGCCGCCGATGCCGCGCCCACACCCGTCGTGTCGAGCACCACCGGCGCTGTTCGGGACGTCAGGGCGTGGCCGGTTCGGGAGACCTCAAAGGTCCCGCTCGCGTTGGTGAGGATGCGGTCCTGGGCCGACGAGGGGCCTGCTCCCGCCACGTTCGCAAGGGCCAGGTTGGCGTTGGCGGCGTTCCCGCCCAAGGTCCGCGCCTGAACTCTCAGGACCCCTCCGGCCAGCCCCAAGGCGTAGTCCTCGATTTCCCCTTGGGGCGCCCAGGCGTCTTTGGCGCCGTCCACGGGACCGTGCGAGGTGGCGGTGAAACCCGTGTCGGGGCCGACCCTCAGCCGGGCGAAAAGCGGGGTGACGCTACCCTTGGGCGCGCCTTGGTCCGCTTGGTAATCGCAGTAGACGTAGCCCTCGGCGTCTGGCGCGTCATCGCAGCCGCCGCCAGCGCCCAACAAGGGCCGGTCCATGGCGGACGCGGCGACTCCCCCTTCGGTCAGACTGGTGATCCAAGCTTTGACGTGCGCGTTCTTGACCGCGTCCGCTAGACCGGAGGCTTTGGCCCTGAACCGGTACCTCCCGCCGGACACCATGATCTGGCCCTGGGCAGGCGCCCAGGAGCGGTCGGCGTCGGTTTCCCCCGCCACCACCGGCGCCATCTCCAGCCCGTCGTCGGTGGCGTGGGCGTCCGCCAGCGCGCTGGGTTGGCCGTCGGCGTAGGCGCCGGCGGCGGCCCCCAGGTACAGGTAGCGGTCGGATCCGAGCCGGGCGTTGGCGTAGGGGCCCTGCTGCGCGTTCGTGGTCTTGTAGGAGGCCGGCGCGTCGCCCCAAGACCCGGTCGTTGTGATCCCGAAGTCGGCGGTGACCACCGCCAGGTCCGACCTCATGACGACATGCGACACGATCCCGGCCCCGCCGGACGCGGCCAGCGGATCGGCGACGTTTGGGGGGTCCACCCCGTCGGCGCGGGCGCCGAAGCAGGGCCCGGACTTCGCTTGGGCCTGATAGTCGCCGTCTTGGGTGAAACAGTAGGGGCGCAAGGCGTTGACGGGGTTGTCCGCGAAACGGAACTCGCCCGCCGAAGCGTAGGTTTGGGCGGCGTTGACGCCGTTTATCTGCGGCCGCCTGAGCCGCACCAAGAACTCCCCCTCGGCGGCCGGCAACATGGCCGAATAGCCCCCCGACCCGTCGGTTGTGAGCGTCCCCTTGAGCGCCCATTGGGAGGTGCCCGAGGCACCGGTTTTCTGCCAGATCTCGACCGGGATGTTCCCGGCCCCGCCCTCGCCGTTGTCGCGCCTCGAATTCGCGTTCGCGTCGTTGAAGACGGTTCCGTCAATCAGGGGCGCCATCTGGGCGGAGGCCAAATCTTTCGGATAACCGGGAGGGTCCCCCTTGCCGCCAAGGTTCTCGATCGCCCCGGACAGCGGATCGTAACGCCAGACCGGCGAACTGGCGATCGACTCCTGCACATACATCTTCCCGTTCATGAAAGCCATCCCGTAATTCGACGCGTTTGAGGATTTTCCGGTGAAGAACTTGACCACCTGGTAGGTGTACTTGCCCATCGGATCCGGCTCGCCCGCAACGGTGGCGGGCACGTTGATCCGCAACAAAACATGACGGTCGTCCGCGTTGCGCGCAAAGACATAGGCGTTGCCGTTGGCGTCAATGGCCATGTCGGACCCTATGTACCAATATTCGGTGCGAGGAAACGGCGGTTTCCCGAACTGCTTGTCCCAGGCGCCGTAAATGGTGTCGTTCAGGGCGGTGGTGGTGCCGCCATTGGAGGCGAGGCAGGTCAGCGTCCGCTTGCCGCCGGCGTCCTTGGCGACTCGGAAGATGGACAACCTCAGGCCCTCCTCGGTCGTGGCGTCGGCGCCGATCAGCTCGTCCACCGCGGTGGTCATGATCGCGTACACGTAGCCGTTCTTTTGGTTGATCTCGCCGCTGTAGGCCAAGGGCCCGGAGCAGTCCCGGCCTCCCGGTTTGCCGCCGAAGGCTCCCAAGGAGATGGCGTTGACCTGCTTCGTCGCGTTGTCGCGCTCCATCAGGGTGACCGGGATGCCGGGGGCGGAATACCAACCGACGGCGTGGAGCGTGTAGTCGCCGGTCTTCGCGTAAACCGGGCCGACTCCCAGCGTCTCCCACAGGTCGGGGGTGGCCGAGCCGTTGCCGGTCCGGTCCTTGTCCATGATCAGCGCGGCAGTCGGGAGCTCGGTGTCATTCCAGGGCGATGACCATTTGTAGGCCACGGTGAGGTCGGCAGAGCTCAGAGCGTAAAGATCCGAACGCGAGAACTCCCCCTCCCATCCGCCCAGGTAGGCGGTGGCGGCGCCGGGGCCGGATTGCCACAGGCCCACACCGGTCAGGGCCGTCAGCGCCGCCAGGTGCCAGGCGACCAGGCGCCCCCACCACGCGCGTCGCGCGGAACGTTGGCGCCCGCGGCCAGTGTGGGAGCGATGGCGGCCAATCGGTCCGGCGTTGCGTCCGGCTCCGCCGCCGTTGGCGCCGGCCGCGCTGGCGTGGCGGTCGACTCGCTGGCCTGGGGCGCGGCCCCCGGCCGGGCCGGACCGGTCGTTGGAAGGGACGGTTGCGCTCATCGTTGATCCCCCGATGATGTGGCCTTGCGGGCCGCCCACGGCGCGGTGTCCCGCGTCCGCGTCGAGCGCCCCGGTGGCTGTTGATGTGGCGCCGCCAGCATAAGCAGCCGGGGCGGGTCGAAGCCCGCTTGAGCGTTCTCAGGCCCACCAGTTGAGAACCGCCGATGCCGTCCACGGGCCAGGCGCTGAGCCCGCCGCGCCGTTCACGCCGGGAGGCTCGCCGCCGGAGGTTCGCCGCCGGCCGCCGCTCCGGGGCGGGGCCGTTTGGGCGGCCACTTTCGTCGCTGGACTCGGCACCGGCCGCCGGCCCCTCCGCTCAACCCTCCCGAACGCCCCCTTCGGGCCGCCCGGCCCAACCAGCAGACGCGGACCCGCCGCCCCACCGCCGACCCCTCCGCTCAACCCTCCCGAACGCCCCCGTTGGGCCCGCCCGAGCCAGTCAGCGCGGAGCGGACGCGGCGACCGCCGCGTAAGTGGCCGCAAGGGCCGCGGCGACATGGTCCCAGGTCCGCTCGCGTCCCAAGTTGACCCCGCCGGCGCTGAGTTTGCGGGCCAGTTCCGCGTCTTGCAGCACCCGCCGGATGGCGCCGGCCCAAGCTTCGGGCCGGCGCGAGCGAACCAGCAGGCCGGTCACCGAATCGATCACAGAAGACCGCAGCCCGGTGGTGTCAGAGCCGATCACGGGCGCCCCGCAGGCCGCAGATTCGATGGCCACCAGGCCAAAAGTCTCGGAATGCGAAGGCATCAGGCTGGCCCGCGCGCCCCGGAGCAGCTCCGCCAGGCGTTCGGGGCGCTGAGTGCCCATGAAGACCACGTCGCCGGCCAGACCCAGGGCCGCCACCAGGGATTTCAACGAGGCCGCGTACTCCAGGTGGCCCGGTCCGGGCGCCCCCGTCACCACCAACGCGGGCCGGAGCCCCGGCGGCAATTCGGCCAGCGCCCTGATCGCGAGGTCCTGTCCTTTCAGCGGCTGAATCCGCCCGATCATCATCAGATAGCCGGCCCGCCGCCGCAACGCCTCCGGCAAGTCGTCCGGGCATGGCCCCGGCCCAGGCCCGAACACGGAGCCGTCCACACCGGGGCTGATCACCGCGACCCGTTCGCCCGGGACGCCGTAATCCCGCACGATCGCGTCCCTTTCCGCCGCGCTCACCGTCACGACCCGCGCCGCCCGCCTCGCCAATCCTTGTTCGCCTGCCAGGCGGGCGGATCCCTCGGGGGCGTCGCCGCTGGCCAGCGCCCGGTTCTTGATGGTCGCCACAGTGTGCAGCGACTGCACGTGAGGGATGCCCCAGGCCTCCGCGGCCGCTTCGCCAGCCAACCCCGACAACCAGTAGTGCGAGTGGACCACGTCCGGCTTGGGATAACGCCCCAAGGCGGCCGCGAACTCGCCCGCCAGCGGGGCCAGCTCTGACTTGTCCACCGGGGCGACCGGCCCGGCTCTGAGGTAGTGGGCCACCGCTCCGCCAATGGACTGGCTGGGGTGGGCCAAATCGGCCGCCGAGGTGGCGCGCGAGTAAATGTCGACCCGATGCCCGGCCCTCGCCAAGGCGGCCGCAGCCGCCTTCAGGTAAACGTTCATCCCGCCCGCGTCGCCAACACCGGGCTTGACCAGCGGAGAGGTGTGCAGCGAGATCAGCGCTATCCGCAGGCCCCGCGGTCCGGCCGGGTGGGCCAGGACCTCGCAGGTCGAGTCGCAGACGGTCATGCGCTGGCCGCCGTCGCCGCGAGGACCTCGACGCCAACCCGGATGGCGCCTTCGTCCGGGTCAAAATCGGGCTGGTGGAGGTCGGCTGGTTGGGCGCCGGGAATGCGCACGCCGAGTCGCATCAGGGCCCCCGGCACTTCGCGCAGGTACCAGGCGAAGTCCTCCCCGCCCATGGACTGTTCCGCCACTAGGACGTTGTTGCCGCCCAGCACCGCTCTGGCGGCGGCGCCCACAAGCCCGGTCACGGCCGGGTCGTTGACCACCGGGGGCACGCCGGATTGATAGTCCAGTTGGGCCCGGATGCCGTACTGTTCGGCCAGCAGGGGCACCGCCTGCTTGACGATCTCCGCCGCCCGGTGCCAGGTCCGCATGTCGCCGGCCCGCAATGTGCCCTTGATGACGGCCGAGGAGGGGATGGCGTTGTGGACTTCGCCGGCGTGAACTGCCCCCCATGTGAGGGACACCACCGAGCGCGGATCGAGCCGCCGGTCCAAGACGGCCGGCAGGCCGATCAAGAGCTGGCCGACCGCGTAGACCAGGTCCTGGGTCAGTTGCGGGCGGGAAGTGTGGCCGCCTTCGCCGTAGGCGTAGATGGTCACCAGGTCTGCGGCCGAGGTGATCGACCCGGTCTTGATTGCCACGGTCCCAACTTGGTAGCGGGGATCGCAGTGCAGGGCCACGATCCGGTTGACCGAGTCGAGGGCGCCTTGGCCGATCAGTTCTTTGGCACCGGACGGCTGGACCTCCTCCGCCGGCTGGAAGATCAGCCGCACGGGTGAACGCAACAGCCCGGCCCGGTGTAATTCGGTCAAGACCAGCCCGGCGCCCAGGGCGCAGGTGGTGTGCATGTCGTGGCCGCAGGCGTGGGAGGCCCCATCCTTGACCGAACGCCAGGGGGTGGCGGTGCCGTCCCCGATCGGGAGGGCGTCAATGTCGGCCCGGATCGCGAGACGCGGCCAGCCCGCCTCCTCGATCGAGGGTCCCAGGTCGCACATGAGGCCGGTGCCGTTGAACCGCCTCGGATCGAGCCCCGCCTCGGCCAGGCGGCGCAGAATCACCGAAGTGGTCCGCACCTCTTGACGGGCGATCTCCGGATGGCGGTGCAGGTCCCGCCGGATTTCGATGAGTTCGTCAAGCAGGCGACCCGCGCCGCGTCTGATGGCTTCGCGGGTGGCCGGTGCCAGGGTCGGGGAATCACCGAGCTGACTGGACACGACCTAAACCCTACAACCGCTCGCTTTGGCCACGCCGTTCAAGGCTCTCAACGAGTTGCTTGACCTCCTGGGCCCGCGAAAGGGACGTGACCAGGACGGCATCGGGCGTGTCGACAACCACAACGCCGGGCACTCCGAGTAAGGCGACCAACCGACCCCCGGCGGCGAGGGCGAGGGCACCGGGCGAGTCCTCGACCACGGGAGCGGGGCTCCCGTTCAGGACCAACTGCCGCGCGGGCGGCCCGCACACGGGGGCCGCGGCCCTTCCCCCAATCGCCTCGTCCTCCGGGCCGCGCCCGACCCGGCCGACAACCCCGGCCACTTCGCCTTCTCCGGCCACTTCGCCTTTCCCGGCCGCATCCTCTCCCTCGGCGACCCGGCCGCGCCCGACCCGGCCGACAACCCCGGCCACTTCGCCTTCCCCGGCCACTTCGCCTTTCCCGGCCGCAGCCTCTTTCCCGGCGACCCCGGCCACCCGGCCGCGCCCGGCCCCGCCGACAACCCCGGCCACGTCACCTTTCCCGGCGGCCCTGGCCACATCGCCTTCCCCGGCCATCCGGCCGCGCCCGACCGGAGCCGTCCCGGCGTCCGAACTGCCGCCGCTGATTATCTGCGGCGGGACCTCGCCTCGGGCTCCGGCTAGGCTGCCGGGTCTACCCGCCCCAACCGGTTCGGCCAACTCGGCGAGCGAGCCGAAGTCACCGATGTCGCTCCAGACGAAGTCGCCGGGCACGGTGGCCAAGCCGCCCTCGGCCGCCACCGGCTCGGCTATGGCATGGTCGAAAGCGATCCGTTGGAGCCTCGGCCAGACCTTGGCGGCGACCTCGTCGCGCGGTCCTCCGTCCCAGGCGTCCGCCAGTTGCCCAATCCCATCGGCCAGCGCGGGGTGCAATAGTTCTAGCTGGTCAAGCAGCAGGTTCACCTTGAACACGAACATGCCCGCATTCCAGCGGTAGCCGCCTGCCGCCAAATACTCTGCGGCGGTCGCCTTGTCGGGCTTCTCCTTGAAGGCCGCCACCAACGCGACTTCGGGCACCTCGACCAGTCCCAGGGAGGGCCCGGATTTGATGTACCCGTAGGCGGTCGACGGCCCTGAGGGCACAATCCCGATGGTGGCGATGAAGCCCTCCTGGGCGGCCAGGTAGGCGGCCTCGACCGCTGCGGCGAAACCCTTCTGACCGTGGATGATGTGGTCGGCAGCGAAGGAGCCCAGGACCACGTCGCCGTGACGCCGCTGGGTGACGGCGGCGGCGAGGGCGATCGCGGGCATTGAGTCGCGCGGACCGGGCTCCACGATCAGATTGGCGGGGTTCAGCCGGTCAAGTTGCGTGGTCACTGCGGCCGCGTGGGCCGCCCCGGTGACCACTTCGATGTGCCCGGCCCCGGCCAGCGGCTCGAGGCGGTCCCAGGCTTGTTGGATCAGGGTCCGGCCTTCGCCGGAAAGGTCGAGGAGGAACTTCGGGTGGGCTTGACGCGACAGCGGCCAGAGCCGTTTCCCCGCCCCGCCGGCGGGGATGGCCGCAAAGAATTCCGGCAACGGGTTCACTTCGACTCCTCGGGACCGGACTCGGCCGACGCCTGCCCGCGGCCGGAGGGGGCCAGGGGGAAGCGGCGGAGGGGCTGCCAAACGGCATCGGGCTGGAGGAGACACACCTCAAGCGCGTCAACCGCGAATCCCTCGTCGAGGTCGCCGATCGCGTTTTCGGCTTGGTCAAGCACCGCGTCCGTGGCGTCCTGAGCGACCGTGACGTGGGGCTCGTAGGGGAACCGGCCTTCCGGGTGTCCAATGGCCTCGCGGACTTGGGACTCGAGGGCGGCACAGGCGCCCGCACCTTCAACCAGTTTGGCGAACACCACCGGTGTGACCGGCCGGAAGGTGCCAGCTCCCCGCAACCGCACGTTGAACGGCCCGCATTGCCCGATTCGGGTTTCGATTCGGTCCAACATGGCAGGCAGGGCGGATCGGCTTACTGCGGTCGGGGGAATGACGGTGATGTGGGGCGGGAAGGCTTCCGCTTGCGGGTCGCCGCAGGCGCGACGGACCTGCAGCAAACGCTCGCGCAGGGGTGAGGGCACCACCAGGGAGGCGCCAACGCAGACTTGGTCCGGACCGAGAAGGGGAAACCTCATTCAGGCGTCCTCGCCTGCGCGGCACCACTGACCGGCCCCACTGCCTGAAGCCACTGACCGGCACCACTCCCTGTTGCGCGCGGCATCCCTCGCCACAGCGCTTTTCGGGCGCCACCCGCGCCGATGAAGCTGGCGATCCGCCACCAGACCGGCACGGCAACGGCGGCCGCCCCCATCGCAGGTCACGGAGCCTCCCCGGCAGGACCCAATCCGAAACGCCCAGCCATCCGCTGGTAGACAACCTCGGCAATGGCCTCCGCCCGCCTGGCGCCTTCGGCGAGGACGAGGTCGAGCTGGCCCGGATCGCTGAGGTAGAGGCCGGTCCGTTCCCGGAAGGGACGCAGCGCCTCCACCACCACTTCGGCGAGATCCACTTTGAGGTGGCCGTAGAGCTTGCCCTCGTATTCACGGACGATTTCCTCAACGGCTTTGCCGGTCAAGGCCGAATAGATGCTGAGCAGGTTGGCAACTCCAGGCTTGTTTGCGGGATCCCATGCGACCTCTGAGCCTGAGTCGGTCACCGCCGACTTGATCCGCTTGGTGATGACCTTCGGGTCGTCAAGGAGCTCAATGATCCCGGCCGGGTGGCCGGTTTTCGACATTTTCGCGTTGGGCTCTTGGAGGTCGAAAATCTTGGCGGTCGCCTTTACGATCAGCGGTTCTGGGATGACCGCGGTGCCTTCGCCAAACCTGGAGTTGAGGCGGGCAGCCAGGGTCCGCGAGAGTTCGAGGTGTTGGCGCTGATCCTCGCCGACGGGCACCAGTTCGGCGTCATACAGGAGGATATCCGCGGCCATGAGCACGGGGTAGTCGAACAGCCCGACGGTGATCGACTTGTCGCCGAGTTTGGCGGACTTGTCCTTGAATTGGGTCATGCGGCCGGCCTCGCCGAATCCAGTCAGGCAATTCAGGAGCCAGGTCAGCTGGGCGTGCTGAGCCACCTGGGACTGAACAAACAAGATGGAGCGCTCGGGGTCAACTCCAGCGGCCAGGAACTGGGCGGCGGTGGCCCGCACCCGCTCGCGAAGGGCGGCCGGGTCGGGCCCGACGGTCAGTGCGTGAAGGTCCACCACCGAATAGATGCAGTCGTAGGAGTCCTGCAATTCGACCCACTGCTTGAGCGCCCCCAGGTAGTTGCCGAGGTGAAGCGAATCGGCGGTCGGCTGGATACCCGAGAAGGCGCGTGGTCTAGGCGTTGGCACGGTGAACATTCTGGCATCCTCCTTCTCGGCAGCCCAATCGGGTATTCGCCACCCGACCCGAGAACACCGCCGGACCCGAGGCCGCCACCCGACCCGAGAGCACCGCCGGACCCGAGGCCACCGCCCGACCCGAGAACCCCGCCGGACCCGAGGCCACCGCCCGACCCGAAGGCACCATCCGCCCAAGAACAAGCTGCGTCACCGAGCCCCAGCCCCCGCCGTGGCAATCGCAGCCTCCGTTGCGGTCGCGGTCACCGGGGCGGAGTTCTCCCGCGCCCTCGGCCCCTGATCGGGGGTTTCCCGCAGCCGGGAATTGCGCGCTCCCTTGGCAATTGCCCCCGACGCCTCAAGTCTGATCCGGATCCGGTCGTTCAGCATCGGTTTTCGTTCCGAGTCGACTCTGTCCGGCGGTATGACCACCGGGTGGTGGTGGACCGGGTCTATCTCCGCCCGCCACCTGGTCGGGTCGTCGCAGCCCGGAAACCATGGGGAACCGTCGGGGAGCTTGATAGCAGGCTCCAAGATCCGGTGGTGCCGGTGGCAAACCGACACGAGATTAGTCAAACTGGTGTTCCCTCCCAGCACCCATTTTCGGAGGTGGTGCGCTTCGCACCCTTCCGGACCCATTCCACAGCCGGGGAAAATGCAACCGCCATCCCTTTGGCTCAGCGCGGTCCGGATAGCGGGCGGGATTCCCCTGGTTGTCCGCCCCACGTCCAGCGGCTCTCCGAATGACCCGACCAGCACCCCGATCCACTCGGCGCCGCACAACAACTGGTTCAAAGCTTCGGGCGCTAATTCCTCACCGGTCTCCTCCAGCACCCCAGTCGGGGCCGGGGAACCGACCTGATCTTTGGTCATGGTGACAACGACTCTGGCCGGCCTGCCCGCCTTCAGCGGCGCGCCGCCCTCCGGGTAGGAGTCGGTTACGGCGACCAGTGCGTCCATCAGCGACGCCCCGAACGGCTCCGGCCCCTCCGCGCCCCCGGCTGTTGGGTCCCACAACCCGCCTGCGGCGTTGTCCCTGGAACCGCCGTTGCGGGGGTCGGTGCGTTCCCGGCGGGCGGCGAGCGCGGCGCCTTCCAAACGTCTCTTGATCCGGATGCCTTCCTCCACAGGGCAGCGGCCGTTGATGACCATGGCCTGCCCGTCCCGCCGGAACGACAAGAACCGTTCTTTGTGAGCCTTCTCTCGGTCCAGGTTCAGCCGGTCCCGCCGACCGCCACCAACTCCGGCTTGCCGGCGGGCGCTGTCTACCAGTTTGCGGGCCTTCGCGGCCAACGCTCTGGCCCCCAACCTGGCGGCCTCATCCACCAACTCCGCCTCCGCCTCCCGAAGAGCTCTGTCGCCCAGCACGTCCGTCGGGAAGTCCCTCAGCTCCTTCGCCACCGCCCCGGCCTGGGCTGGGGCCATCACGCCCGTCTCTGCTGCCCGCCTGACCACGTCGAACGGCCTCCAAGCCCGCCCCTGCTCCAGCAGCCGCTTCGCCTGAGCCGCCGGAATGCTGCTGGCCAACTTCAGATGCGACTCCACGTCCAGGCCTTCGGCCTTCGCCGCCGCGCCCTTGCGCTGCGCCTCCTCCGCCACCACCGAAGCCAACGATTCCGCTTGGTTCCCGATCCGCGCCAACAAATCCAAGCAACCCAACAACCGGCCCGCGTCCAACCCAGAACGGTTCTTGCCGGCGAAACGGATCAGGCCTGCCACCGACATGGTCAAATCGGGATCCACCAGACCCGGATCCGTCGCACCGAGGGCGTCGGAAACGGCACCCAACCAGTCCGCCGCTTCAAATCCCGCCACCGGGGTAACGCCAGCGGCGACTGCCGCCACCCCGCTCACGGCCGCGGCCGCGCCCGCCGACCCGCCCCAAGCGCCGAATGCCGGAAGCGCCTCGCCCCCGCCGCCGGCGCCAACGCCACCCGCCACACGAGAGTTCTGGTGGCAAGCCTCGGCGGCACCCCGACCGCCAACCGAGCGACTCCCGGCCACCCCAACCGCACCAGCACAATCCGCCGCCTCGAGGCTCTCGCGCAACCCCTCAGCCCCGCCCCTGCCGCCCACTGAGCGACTCCCCACCCCGCCAACCGCGCCAGCACGATCCGCCGCGCCGAAGCCCTCGGCCCCGCCCCGGCTGCCAACCGGGCAGCTCCCCGACGCGCCAACCCCGCCACCAAAGGCCGCCGCACTGAAACTCTCGCGCAAGGCCTCGCCGCCAGCCAGTCCCACCGGGCCCGCCAAAGGCAGGGCCGCAGCCGTCACCGCGCCCACGAGAACGCCCCGCAAACGGCCGCCAAGACGCAGCACTCGGCTTCCTCAAGCCAACCTTGAGACCTGCTAACAAGCCGCATGCTCATACACATATATTACTCCCACGCAGCCTCGGCGTCAATACTCCGAACCAAGAAACCCGGCCCGAAAAGGAGACCCTTCCGAGCCCTCCCGCAGCACGGCCCGAGGAGGGGCCAAAGGGTGACCAGACGGCATCGGCGGACATGTCAACAACCTAAACCAAACCTCTGACAACGAAATGACCAGCCAAAACGCCCCACAACGGAAGCGTCGACGCACGCCACGACCAACCGCACGCCCACCCGCCCCAAGGCCCGCCACACAGTTTGATGCCGACCGGGCGCACAATCCCGACGCGCGGCCTGCCCCACCGCCGCACCAACGAGGAGGCGGCTCCATGAGGGAACCAAAGCACGCCGACGGCCACGGCAGCCAACCTATTCCCCAGGTCTGACAACGAAATGACCAGCCAAAACGCCGCGCCACAGGGTCCCGCGAGTCAGGCGGCGACGCCTCCAAACAGCCCGGCAAGCCCGGCAAGCCCGGCAAGCCCGGCCAGCGCGGCGCGAACCGGCCCAGGGGGCACAAGGGCACAGGGGCTAGACGGGGCCAGTTGCCCCGCTCGGCTCCAAAGCCAGGGAGGCTTGTGCAGCCGATGCAGGAGCTAGACGGGCCAGCTGCCCCGCCCAGCGCCTGATCAGAGCCCGTTCAGCGCTCGTCGGCGGTCAGTTCAAGCACCCCGCGAACCAGCATCAGGCCGCAGCCCGCCAGCATCCCGACCATGGTGACCGCCATCGCGGCAAGCCAAGGCCCCGTCAACGCGATGACCAGCCCCAGCACTCCAGAGCAGACGAGCACAGCCACGCCGGCCCAATACAACCCCGCCCAGTACAGCCCGGATGAATGCCGCCCCGCCCAACGGAGCCCAGCCGACCCCGCCTGGGCGAACCGCCAGTCGTACCCCCGCCGCCTCAGGAAAGCCCCGCTCCCCAGGGCGCCGCAGACCACCGCCCAAGCGGCGCCCGCCGCCATCCAGTTCCCCATGGGGACGGAACGCCCCGCGAACTCGCGCAGCAGGCCCACGTGCATGGCGGACAGCAGCGGCGCGAGCCCGATCAGCGCCCAACTCATTGCGCGCGGCCCACGCGGGCCGCCGGTCAGGAACGACCGCGCGGAGCCCTCCGCGCCGCCGCCCACCGCCACCACCACGCAGAACACTACGACCAGCGACAAGAGCAGCACCGGCAACACCGAGACCATGACCGCCTTCGGCACAACAGTGGCGCCGTGGCCCGCCGCCGCCGCACGCGTCACGATCCGGGTCGGCAAGGTCCCCCATTGAACAACCGACTGCCACACCATGAAGCCGAACCCGGCCACCGCCACGACCAGCCCGGGCACCAAGCCCCGCAAGCGGTCCGCCGCTCCGCTCACCGCGCGCCCCCAAATGGCGCCCCGGCCGTCCGTTCCCGCAGGCGCGAGCCATCGCACACGCAGCCCCTTCATCGAATCCCCCGTTTCCGCTAGAGCTGGCACGTCCCCCGACTTGTGGCTTGGAACGTCCCGCCAGTCTACGCAAGCTACCTGCCCACGGCCGCGCGCCGGCCCGCTTTCCCGCCAGCCGACGCGGGCGACGTCGCCGGCCCCAACGCGACAACCACCGCCGATGCCGACCCCCAACACCCGCACCAACTCGCCAACCGGTCGCCGCCGACCCGCATTTGCAACCCGCCGATACCGACCGGCCCGAACGGTCCAGCCCCCGCGCCCGACCGCCACCCACAACCGGCCTCCCGCCGATGCCGACACCCCGACACCCGCGCCAACTCGCCAACCAGCCGCCCCCGACCCGCATTTGCCGTCCGCCGATGCCGACCCGCCCGCCCCCGCTTCCCAGGCCACCTCCAGCCGGGCAGGCCCCGGATTGGGCTTCTCGCAAGGCAGTCGGTGCCCTACCCCGTGCCCGGTGGAACCACGCCGCGACGGTATCGGACCACAGGCCGCGCGGTTCCCCAATGTGCGATTTTGGTGGGTTCTGTGTTATCCTGTGCGAGTGAGCGCATTGTTGGCCGCGCAGCGCCAGACTCGCATTCTGGACCGGCTGCGGGCCGCCGGGGCGGTCAGGGTGGCGGATCTCACCTCCGAACTGGGCGTCAGCGAGATGACGGTCCGGCGGGACATCGACCAACTGGCGGCCTGGGGGCTGTGCCGCAAGGTCCACGGCGGCGCCTGCCTGAACGCCAGCACCTCGGAGGAGCCGGGCTTCGCGGCCAAATCGGGCGCCAATTTGGAGGCGAAACGGGCGATCGGGCGCGCGGCGGCGGCGCTTGTGCGCCCGGGCCAGGCGGTCGGCATCGGCGGCGGCACCACCACCTACTGGGTGGCTGTCGAACTGGCCCGGCGGCCGGACATAGGCCAGATCACGGTGGTGACCAACTCGCTCCCGGCGGCTGAGGCGCTGGATGACGCCACCCCCGAAGCCCTCCTGGCCACACGCGGCGCCGCCAGGCCCGAAGCCGGGACCGCCGGCGGCCAGGTCATCCTGACCGGCGGGGTCCGCACACCCTCGCAGGCGCTGGTCGGCCCCATCGCGGACCTCAGCCTCAGCCAGCTACGCCTCGACTGGCTCTTCCTGGGCGTCCACGGGCTAGACCCCGAGGCGGGCCTGACCACCCCCAACCTGGCCGAGGCCGCGACGGACCGCGCCTTCATGAAAGCGGCCCGTGCGACCGTGGTCACAGCGGACGCCTCCAAATGGGACGCCACCGCGCTGGCCCAGATCGCGCCGCTGGCGCGGATCACCCACCTAGTCACCGACGCCACCCCAGGGCGAGAAGCCGCCACAGCCGTCAAGCGGCACCACATTGACCTGACCATTGCGACTTGAAAGACAACCATGAGCATCCGCATCACGCCCACCCACCTGGCCGACGGCCGCGAGTTCTTCTATTTCGACGATTCCCCCGGCTACGCCTCGGGGGACAAGACCAGGCGCTTGGACGACCCGCGCCCGCTGGCCGACCGCACGCAGCCGTTCACGGACCCGGCGACCGGCCTGACGGTCAACCCAACCGCGCCGGAAATGCGCCTCGACATGCTCACGGGCGAATGGATCCCAATGGCGTCGAACCGCATGAACCGGACGTTCCAGCCGGCCGCCGACTCGTGCCCGCTCTGCCCCGCGCAGCCCGGCTCGTTCTACCAGGACGGCGAGATCCCGGACATCGACTATGACGTGGTGGTCTTTGAAAACCGCTTCCCCTCGTACTGGCGGCTGCCCGGCGAAGGCGTCCACGCCGAGCGGCTCCAGGACGGCCAAGGGCTCTGGCGCCAGCGCCCGGCGGCGGGCCGGTGCGAGGTGATCTGCTTCTCCCCGTACCACACCGGCCAGGTGGCGACGGTGGGCCCGACCCGCATGCGGACCATCATCGAGGCTTGGGCCGTCCGCACCGACGCGTTGCAGAAGATGGACGGCATCTCGCAGGTCTACCCCTTCGAGAACCGCGGCCCGGAGATCGGCGTCACCCTGCCGCATCCGCACGGGCAGATCTACGGATACCCGAACATCACGCCCAAGACCGAGGCGATGCTCCGCCAAGCCGCCGCCTACGAACACGCGACCGGCCGCCATCTGCTCGCTGACACGGTAGCGGCGGAGGCGTCCGGGCCTCGCGTGGTGGCGGAAACCGAGCATTGGGTCGCCTACGTGCCGTACGCCGCCCGCTGGCCGGTGGAAATGCATTTGGCCCCGCGCGCCGACCACCTTGACCTGCCGTCCCTGACCGCGCCGGAACGCGACGACCTGGCGGTCCTCTACCCCCGCTTGCTGCGCGGACTGGACCGCTTCTTCCTGGACGAGGACGGCAACCCGATCCCCCTCCCGTACATCTCCGGCTGGCACCAGGCGCCAACCGACCCGGCCGTCCGCCGCCTGGGCCGTCTGCACCTCCAGTTGTTCTCGATCCGCCGCGCGCCCGGCAAGCTCAAGTACCTGGCCGGGTCCGAATCCGGCATGGGCGCCTGGATTTCCGACACCACGCCGGAGCGGATCGCCGACCGGTTGCGCGCCGCGTTGGCCGAGTCGGACGCGCTCGCCCAGGCCAGCCGGCCCGAAGGCCGTCAGCCATGAGCGACCCGCGCTTCTTCGAGGCTTGGAGCCCCGCCGAAGGGGCCGCCCGCGCGGATCAGGGGTTCCGCGCCCGGTTCGGCTCCGCGCCCGCCGGCGTTTGGGCCGCCCCCGGCCGCGTCAACCTGATCGGCGAGCACACCGACTACAACGGCGGCCTCTCGCTGCCCATCGCGCTCCCCCACCGCACCTACTTCGCGGCCTCCCCCTCCGGCTCCGACAACGCCCGGCTCACCTCCGCCCAAGCCGCCGATGCCGTCTTCGAGATTCCCATGGCCCGTGTTGCCCCCGGCGCCGTCAAGGGTTGGGGCGCCTACGCCGTGGGCGTCCTGTGGGCGCTCCGCCTCCGCGACCTGCCAGCCCCCGCCCTGACCGGCCACGTCGATTCGTGCGTGCCGCTGGGTGCGGGGCTGTCGTCATCGGCGGCGTTGGAGGCGGCCGTCGCCTTGGCGGCGACCGACTTGGGCGGCGGGTCCGGCGCCGGGTCGGTGGTTGACGGCGTTGTGTCTTCCGCCGGTTTTGGAGGCTTGCCCGATGCCGTGGGGGCGGTTGACGGCATCGGCGGCGTTGGGGTCTTCGCCGCCCGGAGCCTTGGCGGTGCGGGCGGGCCTGCTGGCGGCGAACGCGCGCGGCGGGCAATTCTGGCCGCGGCCTGCGTGGATGCCGAGAACCGGATCGCGGGCGCGCCGACCGGCGGGATGGACCAGGCGGCGGCGCTGCTTGCGGCGGAGGGCCACGCGCTGCTGGTCGACTCGACCAGCGGGGCGAGTGAACTGGTCCCGTTCGACCTGGCGGCGGCCGGGCTGGAACTGCTGGTGATCGACACCCGCGCCAAGCACGCGCTGGTGGACGGCCAGTACGGCGAGCGCCGGGCGACCTGCGAGCGGGCGGCCGCGGTCTTGGGCGTGGAGAATCTGGGCCAACTGCCGGTGGCGGAACTCCCCGAGGCGATAGCGCGCTTGGGCGGAGCGGACGCGGTGGCGGCGCGGCGGGTCAGGCATGTTGTCACGGAAATCGACCGGACCAGGCAATTCGTGGGGGCGCTGCGGGCCGGTGAACTGGCGTTGACGGGCCCGCTGATGGACGGGTCGCACGCTTCCCTGCGGGACGATTACGAGGTGTCCGCCCCGGAGTTGGACTTGGCGGTGGCGGCCGCCCGCCAGGCGGGCGCGCTGGGCGCGCGAATGACGGGCGGGGGATTCGGGGGCTCGGCCATAGCACTGGTCCGGCGGAGCGAATCTGCGACTGTGGCCGCCGCCGTGGCGGCGTCCTTCGCGCGGGCGGGCTGGAAAACGCCGGTGTTCCTGCTGGCCGACCCGGCTGGCCCGGCCGAGCGTTTGCTGTAACCGGCCCGTTTTCGAATCGCCGCCCTCGCATCCGTGCGGGCGTAGCCGCTCCCCGCTCCCGCGCCGCCGAGAGGCGGAATCTGTGCCGCCGGTTCGTCGACTGGTGGGTTTCGTGCCACTCCGACGCCCAGTGGCGGATTTTGTTACACCCCTTTCGCCCAGTGGCGGATTGTGTCCGGGCCGGTTGACGTTTGCGCTGGTCAGAAGGGCGGGCCGAACCGAAAGGGGGACATTATCCGCCACTCGACGCGCCGGAAGGCCCCGGACGGCACAGGAAACGCCATTCGACGTGTTCTGCGGCACAAAATCCACCAGTCGCCGTCCAGTGGCGGATCCTGTCACACCCCTTTCGCCCAGTGGCGGATTCTGTGCCGCTGGCCCCAAGACTGGCGGATGCTGTGCCGCGCAGCCCGCCGAGTGGACGATTCTGTACGGGCTTCCCGATCACCCAGGCCAGCCCGCGCAAGGCACCGCCAGACTTGAAGCGGATTCCTTCGAGGAATGAGCAAGGGCACGGTGTTCTTGCGGGAAGACGCGGCCGGTTCGGGCGAGCGTTTGCTGTGGCCGCATTAAGATTGATGGCATGGAGGCAACGGAGCTGGAAGTCCTGCCGGGACGTTTTTCGATCGTCAAATTGCCGAGTGTGGCCCATGCCGCCATTTTGATTGGGCAGCCTGCGTCCCACCCCGCGTTCCTCGCCATCACGGACAAGGAAATCTCACTGGTCTGCCCCTCGGCGGCGGTGCCGCGCACCGCCGTGGCCCGCGACGACGGCTGGTCTTTGATGCGCCTGCCCGGCGAGTGGGATTTCCGAGTGGTCGGCGTCCTGTCAGCGCTCACCACCATCCTGGCCGAGGCGAAAGTCCCTGTCTTCACCGTCTCCACCTTTGACACCGACTACCTGCTGGTGAAATCCGTCAACTTGGAGCGCGCCGCCCGGGCGCTGAATCAAAGCGGCGTGTCGGTCCACCTCCCAGCCTGATCCGGAACTGTCGCCAACCCAAGGTTGCAGCCGCCTCACGATGCGTGATGCGTTATGCTTGATGCGTGAGAACAACGCTCACGATCGATGACGATGTGCTTGCGGCCGCGAAGGAAATCGCCCACGCCGAGCGCCGAGCCACCGGGGCAGTCCTGTCAGACCTCGCCAGGGGTCAACTCTTGGCACGCAATTCCGGGGGCAACACCGGGCTTGCCCTGCAACCCGGTCCTTTGGGCTTCCCTGTCCTGCCCTCGCGTGGCGGGATTGTGACGAATCAGGACGTGGCCAAACTGCGTGATGAACTGGGCATTTGATGGCGGTCCTCTTGGATGTCAGCGCGCTCATCGCGTTGCTTGACCCCGATCACGCCTCCCACCAGACCGTCAACGACTGGATGGCGATCAACTCCCTCG
Source organism: Bifidobacteriaceae bacterium (assembly GCA_031281585.1). Lineage (NCBI taxonomy): Bacteria > Bacillati > Actinomycetota > Actinomycetes > Bifidobacteriales > Bifidobacteriaceae > Bifidobacteriaceae bacterium. The sequence continues at coordinate 64,838 of JAITFE010000060.1, forward strand.
AACGCTGGGCCAGTTGCCCAATCACCGAAAACGGATATGTCCGGATCGTTTCCCAGCCCAGCTACCCGCATCCCCTCACAATCGGTCTCGCCTTGGCGGCCCTGACCGCCGCGCGCAATTCGCCTCGCCACGAGTTCTGGCCTTGCGACATATCCGTGGCCGACGCGCAAAGAGTTGACACGTCTTTGGTGCTCGGCCCGGCCCAGGTCACAGACACGTACCTCCTGGCGCTCGCGGTCGCGAGACGCGGACGCTTCGTGACTCTGGACAGACGTGCGTCGTTGGCCGCCGTTCCCGGCGCCACGCGGACCAGTGTCGTGCTCCTTGCCTGACAGGCCGCAAGGCGTGGCTCTAACTGACCCTCGCGGCCACAGTCTTCTTCCTGGTCCTAACTCCTGCCACTGGCCTTAGTACGTACTTTGGCGGTCGCGTTGGCGGTCGCGTCGAGGATCCCTTGCGCTTCTCTAATGGTGGGTGGCTGGCCTGAGGCTGGCTGGCCGGGACGCGGCAGACGTGTTCGGGGACGTCGAGTGTGGCACGACAGGTGATCAATGTGGGCCCCTTCGGGGGAAGACGGACGGTAACAAGACCAGCTTCCCGATGGGGGGCCCGCATCCGGTCACGCCACGCCGCGAACCAGCAGGTCAACCCTCCCGATCAAACACGGTCAAAGGGCGCGAAGCGCGGCTGCACCGGCAGTGAAAACAGCCGCGAACCGGTCGCGGCTCTCTGAATCCAGACCGTGCATGGTCGCTGCGGCAACCCATCGGGCAGACGCGGCGGCGACCTCCCGCGCCGTGACGCGGGCCTGTTCAGCGGTTAGGCCGAAGGCCTGGGCGTGCTCCAAGAGCGCGGCGGCGCTGCCCGAAGTGTCGAGGGCACCGCCTATCGGCGTGACCCGCGGCTGGCGCGAATCCGGGGTGGGGTTGATGTCGAACGCCGGCGCCAGCCTCCACCCGGTCCCAGCCCGGAGCAGACCCATGTTCCTGAGGTGGTCATCCGTGTTGTGGACGGCGACCGTGAAGGCGATGCGCCGCCACAGCTCCGCCAAGTCCCGCGACGGGTCCGCGCTGAGGCGGCCCAACGCCTCGGCGACGTCCAGGTAGTCGGCCTGGGCGGCATCGTCCACCGGCACCGCCGTCAACGCGCTGATGTACGGAACGCGGCGGCTGCCCTCCCGGTCGAAGCGGCGGGACAGGAGGACCGAGCGGTCCGCCACGCGCGCTAGGCGTGTCTCGGGGACCTCTATTCCGGCCTCGGCGGCCAGCGCCAGTCCCACCGCTTCCCACGCCATCACGTCCCAGCGGTCGTGCGAATGGGGGAACTTGGCGATCAGCAGATCCCGCCCGTCGCTCACCGCGGCTTTGGGCCGGGCCCCGCCCAGGGAAGCGCTGCCAGCGCTTAGCAGCGCTTTCACCGCATCCTCGGCATCTTCTCCCGTCTGGGTCGCTTGGTCTGCGGCGCGCAACAGCTTGGGCAGTTCGACCAGTTTCGGCACCTGCCGGGCCGGGTGCTGAAACGCGCCGCCCAGGGTGAGCGCGAAGCGGAGGGCCCCCTGGCGGGTAGCGTCCGAGACGCCCAGCAGATAGTCCTGGTCGGTCAAGCGCCGGGTGGCGCGGCCCCCCTTGCGCGCGACGGCGGCCTCCCGCTTATCGATGAGCATCCTGCCCCAGCGGTCCGGCGCCGCGTCGAGCAGCGCGCGGGGCAGCGGCCCGGCGGAAGGCCAAGAGCCAGCCATGAGCGGGATCGCAGGGTCGATCGAGTAAGCGTCAGAGCGTGCCAGGTACGCGGGCTCGTAGCCCAAGACACTGGTCAACCGCCCGCGGCGAACCGAGGTGTAAACAGTGGCTGCCTTCACGTCGCCGCCGCTCGCCGCCAGATAGACGTGTACCTCGGTCATCGGCGCACCCGCTTCGGAAGCGACTGGTCTGCGCGGGCGCGGCCCAGGTCCGTCTCGTACGGGTCCGTCGCAAGCACGATGCCGTCCAGCACTCCCAGCCCCGAGGCCACCGAGAGCACCGCGCCCAGGCTCACCCCCAGGTCGCCGCGCTCCAAACGCCCGAGCGTGCCGCGCGCTATGCCGGCTCTGTCCGCCACCTGCTCGGCGGTCAGGCCGAGCAGCTTCCGCCAGGTGGCGAGTTGCTGCCCAATGTCGCCGGCGGCCTCTCTGACCATGCGGGTGGGCGGGCGCGAGCTCATGGCTGGCTCCTGTCTTAGAGTGCGAATTTACGACCACAGTACCGCTTTAGGAGCGAAATATCGACCCTTGGCGCGGATGGGCGGGGCCTGCGGTCAGAACGCGCGGAGCCCCTCCAGTGCGCGAGGCGGCGCCCCGTCTTGGGTCAGCTTCTCGGGCTCGGGCTCGGGCTTGGGCGGGGCTGTGGCCTGCGGGTTTGCGTTGTTCTGGGGTGTTTTGGGGGCATTAATCTTGGGGTGTGAGACCGCATATTCGGACGGTGAGGACCGCGTCGAGCGCTCGTGCGGTGCAGATCGTGTGGTCCAAGCCGCGGCGCGGCAGGGGCGTATTCGGGCGGAGGAGCCCGCAGAACGCGGGAATCAGTCCAAGCCCAGCGTGCGACGCAGGTCCGGCAGCGTGGCCACGCAGGTGAACCGCCCGCCCATGGCGAACTGGAAACCCAGGCGCTCGCAGAGCGCCGCCGCGCGGTCATTCCTCGCGTGGATCAGCACCGCCCTGACTCCGATCTGGCTGCCCGCCGCCACGGCCCGCCGGACGGCATCGCGAACCAACGACGAGCCGACCCCGATCCCCTGGTAATTCGCGTCAACGGCCAACCGAGCCAGCACGACCACGGGGACCCTGCCCGGCATGTCGCCGGGCTCGACGGACCCGGCCGCCAGAGCGTAGTAACCCGCCAGTTCGCCGGTCCGGGCCGCGGTGGAGACAAAAGTGCGGCTCGCGCCACGCGCGTCGTTGGCCAGGGCCCGCTCGCGCAGCCACGCGTCAAGCTCCGGATCCCCGCAGCTGAAGCCAGCCGTAACATCCGATGGCCGAATTGGCCGGGGTGCCGCGAACGCCGTCATCAAGACACCGATGGCTGTTCCATGAACTCGCGCAGACCTGGCAAGACACGGGCCGGATGGTCGATCGCCTCGTTGAACGCCGCCCATTCATCGGGACTGAGCACTATCCTCTGCCTGTCCGCGAGGACCTGTTCGGCCCGGTCGACCAGGGCAGACACGGAGAACTCAGTCAGCGTTTGGTCGCCCGTCTGGGCAGCGCGTTCGATCAATTGCTTCTGGCGTTTGGTCAGACGCACCGCCAGACGCTCGTCTTTAAGGGCCGCGGTCGACATGGCGCTAGTGTACGCCTGAGCGAACCACACTTCCATTGCGCCAAGTTGCGGCCGGCGCCGCCGATAGTTGATCTGCGAGCCGCGTCCGTTCGCGAGGCCCCTCAGGAGTGTTCAGCCAAGAATCGTTGCATGCTCTCCTCCATCCGGTCGAGTTCCGCCTGGTGCTCAGATATGAACTCGGTCTGGCGGTCTTTCAACGCGGCCGCGTAGCGTTCCACGTAACCAGTCTCTTGACGGCAAACAAAATCGGCTGCCGCGATATCCCGTTCGGCTTGCGACCCGACCAAAGACTGCTGGACCTCGGGGATGTCTTCGCCGTAGTAGGTCCGCCCCACCTCCATTATGAACAATTCACCGTCCGGGCCTGTCGACACCGCGACCTCGAACGCGGTCCGCGGAACGGCATATTTCACATCGACTAAGTATTTAGAAAAGACCTCGCCCATCTCACCGTTGATCAGGCAGTCTTTGAATTCGCGTTTCAGCTCCACGATTTCCGGAAGGTCGTCAACTGACTTCACATCCTCTGCTTCAGACACCACGGAGGAGTCCTCCGATCCACCAAAGCCAACATCCGACGCGCCGGTTGTCCGGCCCATCGCAATCAGCGGCTCCAGGAAGCTCACGTCCACCGAGGCCGCATCAGGGACTTGGGCATAGGCGCGCTCGTAGCAATTCCCCGCGATTGGCGTCGCGCCGGCTTCGTCCTCTTCGGTCAACCCGACAAGCGCCAAATCGTAGGCCTGTCTTGCGGAATCCGACAAAGACTCGTAATACTCACTGTTCTCGGCCTCTCCTTCGAGCGGACCGGGCTCGAACGCCCCGGTGTACTCGCCCATACTCAGAACCCCGTAGCCGACCTTTAGCGTCTCATCCAAAGTGTTGGGAAGCACAGGCACATCCCCAAGCGTGTCACCCGTCAGCGCGTAGGGGCCATACACATCTTCCGACGCCTCCGCAGGCGGAGTCGGCTCCAGCGGAAAGTAGGTGAATCCGGATTCCTTCATGCACTTGGCGATGATTTGCTGTTGAGCCCGATAAACATCGTCCCAAGCAGCCTGTTCCACATCCCGCGCTACCGCGACCACGCGTCGAGCGGCCTCATAATACGGCGCGAACGGCAACTCAACCGGTGACGGCGAATCCGTCCGAGCGATCGGCAACTCAACCGTTCCGAGCACGACCGCCGAACCGCCGGTGTCCGTGGATACCGGAGCATCCACGGACACCGGACCTGTACAGGCCGTCACCAAGACCAGCAAGGCGACAGCCAAGACGACGGCCCGGCCAGAATTCATCGAACCGTCCCAGTATCAGCAATAGTCGGCGCTCCGACCGGGCTTGGGCTCAGACGCCGCATTGTCGCCGCAAGTGGCGCGCGCATCTTCCCTCGCCCCGCACCCGGCACTTGTGCTTGGCCTGAGTCGTGCTCGGCCAATACGGCGATGATGATGATGGCGCTCAGGGCCAGCACTGCGAGGAGCATGGTAGAAAGCCTTTTGAATCTTTTCGTCTAGTGTGATCCGCTCTCGAGAGGACGGGAGCTTCATCGGGTTCTGGCCGGAACCGGTCAAAGCCCGGTCGGCCCAGAGGGACGGAACCAACCAGTCGAAGATTACCGGAAAGGCTGGGGGGTCAACGGGCCGACTAGCGGGGTCGTCTGGCCGGCTTTGGCATAGGTCTCTGCGGGACCTTGCCGCCGTCGCCTTGCACGGGCCAGAAAGGCTTCGTGAAGGAGGCGATGAGAGACTCCACGCCGGGTTCAGACTGTCAGACCGGCGCCATATGGTTGACCCGACTCAGACAAGCGCTCCCCAGGCAGGTGTCCAATGTGGTTCGAAGTCGCCAGCGTTGAGGCGTTGGCCCCCGACCAGGCTTCGCTGAAAGCGGGCCGGGGCCTCGCCTCCGCGTCGCGCTGGCCCGAACTCGGCCACGAGGATTTCGTCATCTGGGGCGAATGCCAGGGGTCCGGCGCGAACCCCTACCAGACCGCCGTCGACACGCGCGACATGGGCTACCGCTGCTCCTGCCCGTCGCGCAAGTTCCCCTGCAAGCACGCGCTGGCGCTGATGCTGATCGCGGCCGGCCAGCCCGAAGCCGTCCCCCAAGGCGCCACGCCCGAGTGGGTTGGGCAGTGGCTCGCCCGCCGCCGCAGCCGCAAGGGCGCCAACGCCACCACCCCGCCCATGCCTTCCGGACCGTCCCAGCCGCCAACCCCCGAGCGCGCGCCAGGCACCCCACCACCGCCGATGCCGTCCGGACCGTCCCAGCCGCCAACCCCCGACCAGCCCGCGCCCGGTACCCCGCCAAATGGCCAGCCAGGCACCCCACCGCCGATGCCGTCCGGATCGTCCCAGCCGCCAACCGCCGATCAGCCCGCGCCCGGGACACCGCCGCACGGCCGGTCGGGCGTTCCTCAGTCGCCTGCGGGGCCGGGTTCGCCCAGTTCGGGTCCGCGCGCGGCCAGCGGCGGCGACGCCAGGGCGGGCGCGGCGGACGCCAAGAGCGCGGCCAAACGGGCGGCGGCCCAGGCCGTCATCGCCGAAGGCCTGGAAGAATTGGACGATTGGGTCGCCGACCAGTTGCGTTTGGGTTTGACCCGGCTGATGGCGGAGGCGCCTGAACGGTGCCGGAGAATCGCCGCCCGGTTGGTAGATCACAAGGCGACGGCGTTGGCTTCGCGGCTTGACGAACTGCCCGCCCGCCTCCTCGCCCTGCCCGCACCCGAACGGGCGCATCAGCTTGTCCGCGAATTGGGCACGGTGGTCCTGTTGGTCCGCGCTTGGCGGCTCGACCCAGACGCGCCCCACATCGCCAGAGCGGTCGGCGCGGCGGAGACACGGGCGTCCGTGCTGGCCAACCCCGATTGCCTGAGAGTCATGAGCGTCTGGGAAGTCCTCGGCAGCCGCGTCTTCACGCGCCGCGACCGCCTGGTCTCGCACGCCACCTGGCTGCTCAACCTGGGCGAAGGGCCGCCGTGGGCGTTGCTGCAGGACTACTACCCGGTGTCGGCGGGGACTCATCCGGGGACCATGCCCGCCGGACGCCAGGTCGCCGCCGAATTGGTCTACTACCCCGGCGGGGTCCCCACCCGCGCGGTGGTCGCCGTCCAAGAACCCATTTCAGAACGTCTGCCGTGGCCGGTCACGGGCCCACCCTTGGCGGCGCCGGAAGCGGCCAATCCAAGCCGGTTGCTTACGGCGCCCGCTCAAAGCGTGATCGCCGCGGATCCGGTGTCGGGGCCTGCCTCCGCCACCGGCCAAGCCGCCCAGGCTCCGGGCGGAGGGGATCCGCTGGCCGATTGCCTCGCGCTTTGGGACGCGGAGCCTTGGGAATTGGAAACGCCGGTCCTGTTGGGGCCCGGCTGGCCTAGGGGCCGGGCGATCGGCGAAGGCGGGCCGGCACCAGCTTCCCCCGGTCGAGCCCAACCCAAGCCGGGCGGCGCCGGCCCGGCCGGGTCTTCTTTTGCGCGGGTGGTTGAAGGCGGGCCCAGCGGGCAGCTTTGGTGGGACGGCGGCCAGGTCGCCTTGCCGCTGGCGCGGGCCCTGCCCTCGCCCCTGGTCGGGTCACCTCTGAACGCTTTCGGCGTCTGGGACGGCGCGCGCCTGGACCTGTTGGCGGCACAGAGCCCGTTTGGGCCGGTGAGGCCGTGAACGCCAACGCCAACCGGCCGCCAGCCGACCTGGGCGGCATGAGCACCAGGTCGGAGAAAGCGACCGCCGCGACCGAATTGGCCAACGCCTATGCCGCCATGGTCGAGTGCTGGGTGGTTGGCGGCGAGGCCCGGCCTCTGGCCCCGCCGGAATGGGTCCGACTCGCAGCCGACCGGGAGCCGGCCGCCGTCGAACGCGGCCTGTTGGCCCTGGCCGCGCAGTTCGCCGCCGTGGCCCTGCGGCCGTCCCTGCCGGCCGGGGCCGCGCTCCGGACTCCGCTGCCCCTGCTGGCGGCCCCCGCGCTGCCGGAGCGCCTCCGGCCCCTGCTCCGATCCGCGCTCGCGGCGTGCCCCAGCCCGCAGGCGGTCATCCGCCTGACGGCCCGGCGCGGGTTCGCGGTCAACCCCGCCGACTGGTTCCCGCCCACTGACGCCGACGGCGTCCCCGGTTTGTACTTGCCCTGGATCGCCTGGGCGCAGGACCAGCGCCAAACGGCAGACGCGGCCCAGAGCGACCAAGCCGAGGCGCCGGCCGGCGCCCGCGACTGGCGCCTCATGGCGCCCGCCGAACTCGAAGCGGCCCTGCGGGAGCTGCGCCGGACAAACCCCGCGGAATCGCGCGCCGTTCTCCGGGATCAGTTCAAGCTTCTGAGCGCGCCGCGCCGGGCCGCCCTCATGAAAGTGCTGGAGGTCAACTTGGCCGCAGAGGACGAAGAGTTGCTCGCAGAGTTGAGCCAGGACCGCTCGGCGGCCGTCCGGAGCCAGGCGGAGTTGTGCCTGGCCCGTTTGGGCAAGGCGGACAATTCGACAACCGCCAACGGTTTGGCGGCCTTCTTCAGGATCACGAGCGCCGGGCTAGCCCGCAAACGGCCGGTCGTCACCGCTTTGCCGCTCAAGATAATCCAGTCTGCCGAACTGCGCGCCGAAATGTTCCAGAAGGTCACGCTGCCTCAGTTGGCCGGGGCCCTTGGGTTCGGGCCGGACGAACTGGTCCGGGCCTGGGACCCGACCCCAGACAAGGGCGAGCCCACGCCCGCAAATGAGGCGGCGAACCGGGACTTCGTGGCGCTGGTGGCCCGGACCGGATCGGACGCGCAGGCCGAGGCTTTGGCGCTGAAGCTGATCCGGCAGAAACCGACCAGCGTCCTGGCCGTGGGACTGCTGGAACGCCTCGACCCGGCCGCGGCCGCCAAGACCGCGCTGGCCAATCTGCGAGCCGCAACCGATGTGGTGGTGACGCTGGCGAGCGCTAACGACCAAGACGTCATCGTGCACGGCGAGGTGGCCAAACTGGTGCCTGGCAAGGACTACCTTGACGGCCTGGCCGGCGTGTGGGAAAGCCGAGACCTGGACAAAACGCGCCGTCTGGCCGCCCTGGGCACCATGATGACGGCCTCGGCCGCCGAACACGCGCTCGAAGACCTGACCGCGCGTGGAGCCCACCGGGCCATGCCCGCGCTGGCCACGCTGGTCCTGAACGCAGCCCTCGCGGGCCAGGCCCAACGAGGCGGCCCCGCCCCGCTTCCGCCCGCCGATCCCTCCAACCAAGGAGCCAATCCATGACCGACATCATCCGTGAAACCCCGGAACAGGCCTACGCCGCCGAACTGGCGTTGCTCCACGCCGCCGACCAGGGCGAACGGCCCACCGGCTGGAAACTGACCCCCAGGGCGGTGCTGACGTACCTGCTGGGTGGCGCCGCGCCGGACGGGACCGCCATCACGCCGAAGTACGTCGGCAGCCGTCGGCTGATGGAGACCGCGGTCGCCACGCTGGCGACGGACCGCGCGCTGTTGCTGATGGGGGTGCCGGGCACGGCCAAGTCGTGGGTGTCGGAGCATCTGGCGGCGGCGATCTCCGGCGACTCGACGCTGCTGATCCAATGCACCGCCGGCACCGACGAATCCCAGATCCGTTACGGCTGGAACTACGCCCAACTGCTGGCCCACGGGCCCAGCGAGGACGCCCTGGTGGCGACACCGCTGATGAGGGCCATGCGGGAGGGCGCCATCTGCCGGTTGGAGGAGTTCACGCGGCTCGGCTCGGACGTGCAGGACACGCTGATCACGGTGTTGAGCGAAAAGGTGCTGCCCATCCCGGAGCTCGGCACGTCCCTGCCGGCGCGGCGCGGCTTCAACGTGATCGCCACCGCGAACAACCGCGACAAGGGGGTCAACGAGCTTTCGTCGGCGCTGAAACGGCGGTTCAACGTGGTGGTGTTGCCCCTGCCGGACTCGTTGGAGGAGGAGGTGTCGATTGTGTCGCGGCGGGTCAAGGAACTCGCCCAAGACCTGGCCTTGCCGGTGCCGCGCGGCGTCGAAGAGCAGATCAAGGCGGTCTTGACCATTTTCCGCGAACTCAGGTCCGGGGCCACGGCGGACAACAAAATCACGATCAAGACCCCGTCCGGCACGCTCTCCACCGCCGAGGCGATCGGAACCCTGGTCGGAGGCCTCTCCCAGGCCGCGTGGTTCGCGGACGGGAAGCTGGGCGCCCGCGAGTTGGCCGCGCCCATGGTCGGGGCGATCGTCAAAGACCCCGTGCAAGACAAAGCCGTGCTGGAGGAGTACCTGGAGACGGTCCTGAAGAAGCGCCGCGCCTACGCGCAGTACTACAGCGAACTGGGCGAGGCCCTTTAGCCCATGACGGTCCACTTCTTCCCGATTCGCCACCACGGCCCCGGATCAGCGGCCAGCCTGGTCAGCGCCCTGGACCAGCTGAACCCGGCAGCGGTGTTGATTGAGGGGCCGTCCGACGCGAGCGACCTGCTGCCGCTGTTGGCCGCCCCGGAGACGGAGCCGCCCGTGGCGCTGCTCGCCTACCCCAAGGGCGAGCCGTCCCAGGCCGTGTTTTGGCCGTTCGCGGAGTTCTCCCCCGAGTACCAGGCCGCGCTGTGGGCGCTCCGGCACGGGGCGGCGGTCCAGTTCATCGACCTCCCGGCGTCTGCGGGTCGCGGCCCCGCCCCGTGCGAGGACAGCGCCCCGGCGCACCATGCCGACCAGCCGCCCTTCCCAAACCAGCCCGGCCCCGCACCGGCGCACGATGCCGACCGGTCGCCTACCCGGAATCAGCCCGGTTCCGCAGTGGGCCACGACAGGGCCCCGTCCCACCATGCCGACCAGCCACCGCTCGCACGCGAGCCCGGCCCCGAACCGGCGCACGATGCCGACCGGTCGCCTTCCCGCGATCAGCCCGGTTCCGCAGTGGGCCACGACAGGGCTCCGTCGCACCACGGCGGCCAGCCGCCATCCCCAGGCCCGCCCGGTTCCGCACAGGGTGGGGACGTCGGCCAAGCGCTCCCGGAAGGGGAGGCTGGGGGCGGGGAGGACGGCATCGGCCAACGGGGCCGGGCGCTGAGGCGCGACCCGATCGCGCGGCTTGCGGCGGCGGCCGGATATGAGGACGCCGAATCGTGGTGGTGCGACCTGGTGGAGCAAAACCCGGTGCCGGGGCCCGTGTTCGCGGCGGTGGCCAGGGCGATGGGCGAACTGCGGGTTGGCCAAGAGCCGGACGAATGGGAGGCCAAGCGCGAGGCGCACATGCGGCTGCGGATCGCGGAGACGGCCCGGGCGGCGGACGGCCCTGTCGCGGTGGTGTGCGGGGCGTGGCATGTGCCAGCGCTTGAAGCCAAGGCGCCGGCAGCGGCGGACCGGCGGCTTCTGACCGGCCTGCCGCGAGCGAAGTGCGTGTTGACGTGGGCTCCGTGGAGCCAGGAACGTCTCGCGTTCGGATCTGGCTACGCCGCCGGGGTGGCCGCGCCGGGCTGGAACCTGCACGTTTGGCGGACTTGGGGGCGGGAAGACTCCAGCGCGGTCTGGCTGACGCGGATCGCGCGGCTGCTGCGCGAAAGCGGGCACCTCGTTTCGACGGCATCGTTGATCGATGCCGAGCGTTTGGCCCTGGCGCTGGCGGCACTGCGCGGCCGGCCCCGGGCCGGCTTTGAGGAGTTGCGAGAAGCGGCCGTGGCCTGCCTGTTTGGCGGCGACGACCTGCTCTGGCGCACCATCGAGGAGGAACTGCTGCTGGGCGGAGAGGTGGGCCGGGCGCCGTCCGGCGTCCCGCTGGCGCCGTTGATCGGGGACGTGGTCAAAGCGCAGCGGGCGGCCCGCCTCAAACCCGAGGCACTGGAGCGGGAGTTGCCTCTTGACCTGCGCAGCGACGCGGGCCAGCGCCGGTCCTTGTTGCTGCACAGGTTGAACGTGTTGGAGGTGCCATGGGGCGTGATCGAATCCGCCGGCGGGTCGCGGGGCACGTTCCGCGAGCGTTGGCGCCTGCGCTGGCGGCCCGAGTTCGCCGTGACCCTGGTCGAGCGGGTCGTCTACGGATCCGACTTGGTTGGCGCCGCTTCTGCCTATCTCACCGAGGGGATGGGGAAGGCTCGCGACCTGGGCGAGTTGGCCGCGCTGGTCGGGCTGGCCGTCACCGCGGGGCTGCCCGCCGCCTGGGCCACCGGCCTTGGACGGCTCGCGGAAAAAGCCGCTCTGACCAGCGACGTGGGGCAGCTGCTCGGGTCGGTGGCGCCCCTGGCGGAGACCGCCCGGTACGGCCAAGCCCGCCGGGTGGACACGGCCCCGTTGGCGGCATTGGCGGAACGACTGGCGGTCCAGGCCGCCTTGGGGCTGCGCCACGCGGCGCGCGGCTTGGACGATTCGGCGGCGGCCGGGCTGGTGGGTTCGTTGCGCTCGGCGCACGGGGGGCTGCGGCTGCTCGAATGCGACCCGGACACGGAACGGGTTTGGTTCGACGCGCTCGAGGCGTTGGCGGCGGACCAGTCTGCGGCCGCCTTCGTGGCCGGCTCCGCCGGCCAGATGCTGTACGCGGCGGAAAGGCTGACCCCCGCCCAAGCTGTGGCGTTGCTGGAGCGTCGGCTCAGCCCCGGCACGCCCATCCCCTGGGCGGCGCGTTTCATTGAGGGGTTCTTGACCGCCGCCACCGCCCGCCTGATCTACGACGCGCCCTTGCGTCACGCCGTTGACCAGTGGATTCGCCGCCTCGACGAGGATGATTTCCTGGCCCATCTGCCCTTGTTGCGGCGCGTGTTCGCGGACCTCGACGCGATGGAACGGGGCCGCCTGCTGCGGGCGATCTTCCGCCCCGCCGGCCAGGACCGCCTGCCCGGAATGATCCCGCTGCCGTTGACCGTGTGGGAATCACACCTGCGGGCGCTGGAGCCGCTGCTGACGGGAGTCCGCGATGCTTGAGCCTGAATCGCTCGATCCGGTGGATTCGACCCCTGGGGATTCGGAGGCGGCCGCGCCGGAGGCCTGCCCGCCTGCGGCTGCTGGGCCCGGTCCCGAGCGCCCCGAACTGACCACACCCGAGGATCGGCTGGCCGCAGAAGCGATGGTCGAGGCGGCGGCTTTCTTGGACGATTCGACGGACGCCCGCGACCACGCGGAAAGACGCTGGAGCTTGGTGCTGGGTTTGGGCGACGGCCTGACCGGCGAAGACGCGCGCCTGTGCGCGGCGCTCAACGCGGTTTACGGCGGTCCCGGCGGCGCTTCGGGAGGCGGGCCGGGCGGGTCTGGCGGCCCCCGGTCCAAGCGCGGCGGCCTGGGCCGCTCCTCGCCCAAGGCCCTGGCGGCCTGGCTGGATGACCTGCGCGGATTCTTTCCACGCGGAGTTGTCCAGGTGGTGCAACGGGACGCTCTGCAACGGCTGGGGTTGACGCAACTGCTGATGGAGCCGGAGGTGCTCGAATCGGTCGAACATGACGTCAACCTGGTGGCCGATCTGATCGCGCTGGGCCAGGTCATGCCGGAGAAGACCAAGGCCGCCGCCAGGGTGGTCATCGGCGAAGTGGTGGCGGAATTGATGGCCCGGCTGGAGCTCCGGATGGCGGAAGCGGTGCGCGGCGCCGTCGACCGGTCGCGGCGGACCAGCCGGCCCCGCCCGGCGGACATCCACTGGCCCCGCACCATCACCGCCAACCTGCGGCACTACCAGCCGGAGTATCGAACCGTCATCCCGGAACGGCTGGTCGGCTTCATGCGGCACCAGCGCCGCCTGGTCGACTTGGACCAGGTTGTGATGTGCGTGGACCAGTCGGGGTCCATGGCGTCATCGGTCATCTACGCCTCGATCTTTTCCGCGGTCATGGCCTCCCTGCCCGCCGTCTCCACGAAGCTGGTCTGCTTCGACACGTCAGTGGTGGACCTGACCGACCAGTTGGCGGACCCGGTGGACGTGCTCTTCGGCGTGCAATTGGGCGGCGGGACCGACATCAACCAGGCGGTCGCCTACTGCGCTGATCTCATGGACCGGCCCAGCAGGTCGCACTTGATCCTGCTGACCGACCTATATGAGGGCGGCGACGAGGAACAACTGCTGCGCCGCCTGGCTTCCCTCACCCGCTTGGGCGTCAACGTGATTGTGCTCCTGGCGTTGACCGACCAGGGCGACCCCGGCTATTCCGCCGAGACGGCGGAACTGGTCGCGGCCCTCGGCATTCCGGTGTTCGGCTGCACCCCCGACCAATTCCCGGACCTGATGGCCACGGCGCTGCGCCGCGAGGACATCGCCGCCTGGGCGGCCAAACAAGACATCCGCCTAATCCGCCCCGCCGCCTGAACCACCCCGGCGCCACCAGCGCCAGGCGCTGGCCCGCCCGCGACCGGCGGCGACCAATCGACCACGGGGCGCCAATCCGCCGCCAAGTCGCGCCCAAACCCCTCCTCAATCCCGTTTGAGCGCAATCCGGCCAAGAACAAGTGGGCCTCATTGACCTCAAACGGGTCCCGCAAGCCGTTCCAGGTCAAGCCGGCCGCATTCCCCGAAGCGGCGGCCGCGCCGCCTACCGGGGCTGGTAGCCCGGCAGGTCGTAGGTGACGGTGAAGGGGGCGTGGTCGGTCCAGCGGGTGTCATAGCGTTCGGCCTTGTCGATCCGGAAGTCGACGGCCTTCCCCGCCAGGTTCGGGGTGGCGATCTGGTAGTCGATGCGCCAGCCGGTGTCATTGTCGAAGGCCTTGCCGCGCCAGGACCACCAGGTGTATGGCCCCTCGCGGTCACCGGCCAGCGCGCGGCCCACATCGACCCAGCCCAAGTCGGCGAACCAGCTGGTCAGTACCGCCCGCTCCTCCGGCAGGAAGCCCGAGTTCTTCAGGTTGCCTTTCCAGTTCCTCAGGTCCGCTTCCCTGTGGGCCACGTTGAAGTCCCCGCTCACCACGGCCTGCCGGCCATCCGCCGCCAGCGCCCGCAAGCGCTCGGTCATCGCGTTCAGGAAGTCAAGCTTGTGCTGCTGGCGAACGGTGCCGACTTCACCGGAATGCACGTAAGCGCTGACCACGGTCAGGTCTTGGCCGTCCGGCAGCACCAGGTCGGTTTCCATCCAGCGCCCGGTGTGGGTGTCCAAAGGTTCGAGCCCGGGCAGTCCCTCGCGGCTGGCGGTCACGGGCAGCAAAGACGACACGGCCACCCCGGAACGGCCTTTGATTCGCGACACGGACTGATGCGTCTCGCGCCCCGGCAAGAACGGCTCCAGCACGTCCGCCGGTGCCCGAACCTCCTGCAAGCACAGCACGTCCGGAGACGCGCCCCGCAGCCAACCGTCCATGCCCTTGCGCATCGCGGACCGGACGCCGCCGGTGTTGAGGGTCGTTATGTCCAAAGTCACTGCCCAAGGGTATCCCGCCCGGAAGCCGGGCCCGCCGCCCGCCGGCAAGCGACCCTACGCCGCCCGGCTGAAAGCCTCTTTGAGTTTGGCTCGCGCGCCGGTCCGCAGGATCGAGTTGGAGTACAGCCGCCCGCCCACCCAGATCGCGAGGACCGTGGTCAGGGCGAGGATCACCAGCGCGGCCAGCGGCTCCCACCAGGCGACTCCCTCCACCAGGATGCGCAACGGCATGGCGATGGGCGAGGAGAATGGCACATACGACAGCCAAGCCACCACGGTCGAGTTGTCCTGGAACGAGATCACCAGAATGTAGGGGATCATCAGCAGCATCATGGTGGGCATCAGCACGGAGCCGACGTCCTCCATCCGGGAGACCATCGCGGCGCTGCCCGCCATCAGTGCGGAGAACATCACAAACGCCACAACGAAGAAGACCAGGAACCAGACCAGCGGGCCGCCCAACAGGTCCATCAGACTGCCGCCCACCCCGGCGGCGGCCGCGAATTCGTCGCCGTACCGGGTCACGTCGCGCAGGCCCCCGCCTACTGCGAAACCGCTGATCAGCGCCACGCCCAGCAGCGCCACCGTTCCCACGGCCAGCACGGCGTTGCCCAGAACCTTGCCGGCCAGCAACACCCTTGCGGGCACCGCCGCCAACAGGATCTCGATCACCCGCGTCTGCTTCTCAATCACGGTGTTGGTGGCCGCCGTCTGCCCGAACATCATCACGATCATGAAGAACACCACCGCGAACCCCACCCCCGCCAGGTACCGCAGCAGACCCGCCACCCGGGGCGGCTCCAGCAACTCCACCGGCGGCGCCACGGTCAGCGCGCCCAGCAGCCCGGACGGCGCTTCGTCCAGGGCGATCAGCGTCACGCCCAGCGGCGGAGCCTCCTGGTCCGGCACCAACGCCGCCTCCACGGAACCTTCCTTGACCGCCTGACGGGCGGCGGCGGCATCGGGCAATTCTTGGACTTCGAAACCCTTCAAAGCGGGCGCCAACTGGGCCGCGTCGCCCACCACGGCGACTTTGCCGTCAGGCTCGTCGTCTCCGCCCAGGCCGGACAGCACGCCGGGCAGCGCCACCCCCAGGAACACAATCAGCGCCATCACCGCGGTCCCGATCAGGAACGACTTGCTCCGCGCCTGCGTCACCACCTCGCGTCTCGTCACCAGCCACACGCGGTTCACGCGACCACCTCCTTGAACACCTCGCTGAGCGGCGGCACCACCCGGCCGAACCCTTCCACCGGCCCCACGGCCACGGTTTCCGCGAGCGCCTGTTGCGCCACCCCCGGCTCGGCGTCGAAACAGATTTCAGTGCCCGATGCCGTCCCCGTGCCCCCAGCCCCGTCCCCCGTAACGTTGACCGCGCCGACGCCCGGGATGGCGGCGATCCGCGCCTCGGCGGCGGCGCCCAGGGCGGACGGCACGGTCAGGCGGTAGCGGGAGCCCGCGTACCGTTCTCTGAGCGCGGCGGTGGCGCCTTGCGCCTTGACCTGGCCGGCCGCGATGATCACCAAGTCGTCGGTGATGCGTTCCACCACGTCAAGCTGGTGGGAGGAGAACAAGATGGGCGCTCCCCGGCTGGCGAAGTCGCGGAGCACGCCCATGACCACGTCGACGGCCATGGGATCCAGGCCGGAGAAGGGCTCGTCCAGGATCAGGGCGGCCGGGTCGTGGACCAGCGCGGCGGCGATCTGCGCCCGCTGCTGGTTGCCCAGCGACAGTTTCTCCACCTTGTCCGCCGCCCGCGCCGTCAAGCCCAAGCGTTCAAGCAGGCCATCGGTGTTCTGCCGCGCCTTCGCGGAGTCCAGGCCGTGGAGTTCCGCGAAGAAGACCAGTTGTTCGCGCACGCCCATTTTCGGGTAGAGGCCGCGTTCCTCCGGCATGTAGCCGAACCCGGACGCGACTTGCGGGCTGGTCGGCCGGCCCTCGAACTCCACCTCCCCCGAATCGGAGGAGAGCACCCCCATGATGATCCGCATCGCGGTGGTCTTGCCGGCGCCGTTGGCGCCCACGAACCCCGTCAATCGGCCCGGCCGGACCTGGAAACTGACCTTGTCCAAGGCTTGCAGCGAGCCGAACGCGCGGCTCACTTCCCGCATTTCAAGCACCGTTGCCTCCAGTGTCGGTTATCTGCTTGTGTTCTTTATCGGCTTGCGGCGGCGGCGCGTTCGGCCGCCTCGACCACGTTGGTCAGGAGCATGGCTCGGGTCATGGGTCCGACCCCGCCCGGGTTGGGCGAGAGCCAGCCCGCCACCTGGGCGACCTCCGGGGCGACGTCCCCGGCTATGGCGAGCTTGCCGTCCGCGCCGGCCACCCGGCTCACCCCCACGTCCAGGACCACCGCGCCCGGTTTGACGTCTTCGGCGCGCACCAGGCCGGGGAACCCGGCGGCGGCCACGATCACGTCCGCCTGGCGCAGCAGGTCCGGCAGGTTCTTGGTGCCCGTGTGGGTCAGCGTGACGGTGGCGTTGATCTCGCGGCGGGTGAACAGCAGGCCGATCGACCGTCCCACGGTGATGCCCCTGCCCAGCACAACCACATGGGCTCCGCGCAGGTCCAGGCCGTTCCGGGCGATCAGGTCGATAATCCCGCGCGGCGTGCACGGCAGCGGCGTGGCGACAGGCGCGTTGACGTTCAGCACCAACGCCCCCAGGTTGGCGGGGTGCAGGCCGTCCGCGTCTTTGGCCGGATCGATGGCTTTGATGATCGCGTCGGCATCCAGCGCGGGCGGCAACGGCAGTTGGACAATGTAGCCGGTGCAGGCGGGGTCCGCGTTCAGCCGCGCCAGCGTGGCCATGACCTGGTCTTGGCTGGCGTCGCCCGGCAGGTCGGCTCGGATCGAGGCGATCCCGACCTCCGCGCAGTCGCGGTGCTTGCCGTTGACGTAGATGACCGATCCGGGGTCTTCCCCCACCAGCACCGTGCCCAATCCGGGCTGGACCCCTTGGGCGCGGAGCGCCGCGACCCTCGCTTTCAGGTCTTCCTTGATTTGGGCGGCGGCGCGGCGGCCGTCCAACACCCGCGCCGTCATTGGGCTAGGCCCGTGTACAGCGGGAAATCGTCGGCCAGCCGGGCGGTGCGGGAGCGCAGGGCGGCCACGTCCGCGCCGTCCCCCTCCCTGAGCGCGGTGGCGATCACGTCGGCCACCTCCGTGAACTCGGCGGGCCCGAATCCCCTGGTGGCCAGGGCGGGCGTGCCAATTCTGAGGCCGGACGTGATCATGGGGGGGCGCGGGTCGTACGGCACGGCGTTCCGGTTGACGGTGATGCCGACCTCTTCCAACAGGTCCTCGGCCTGGCGGCCGTCGAGCGGCGATTCGCGCAAGTCCACCAAGACCAGGTGCACGTCGGTGCCGCCGGTCAAGACCGACACCCCGGCCGCTTTGACGTCTCCGGCGGACAGGCGCTCCGACAGAATCTGGGCGCCCTCAAGCGTGCGGACCTGCCGGTCGCGGAAGCCGTCCGTCATGGCGATCTTGAACGCCACGGCCTTGGCCGCGATCACGTGCATCAGCGGGCCGCCCTGCTGGCCGGGGAACACCGCCGAGTTCAGCTTCTTGCCCCATTCCTCCTGGCTGCGGGACAAAATGAACCCGGAGCGCGGCCCGCCCAGGGTCTTGTGCACGGTGGAGGTGGTGACGTCCGCGAAGGGCACGGGGTTCGGATGCAGCCCGGCCGCCACCAGCCCGGCGAAGTGCGCCATGTCGACCCACAGCCGCGCGCCGACCTCGTCCGCGATCTCGCGGAACGCCGCGAAGTCCAGGTGCCGGGGGTAGGCCGACCAGCCGGCGATGATCACCTGCGGCCGGTGCTCCAGCGCCGCCGCCCGCACGGCCTCCGGCTCGATCCGGTTGGTCACGCGGTCAACCTGGTACGCCGCGACCTGGTACAGCTTGCCGGAGAAGTTCAGCTTCATGCCGTGGGTCAGATGCCCGCCGTGGGCCAGTTCCAGGCCCAGCAGCTTCTCCCCCGGCTCCATCATGGCCGCCAAGGCGGCCGCGTTGGCCTGCGCCCCGGAGTGCGGCTGGACGTTGGCGTAATCCGCCCCGAAGAGCTCCTTGGCTCGAGCGATCGCCAGTTCCTCGGCGATGTCCACGACCTCGCAACCGCCGTAATAGCGCCTTCCCGGATAGCCTTCGGCGTACTTGTTGGTCAGCACCGACCCTTGGGCTTCAAGCACTCCGCGCGGCACGAAGTTCTCCGAGGCGATCATCTCAAGGGTGCGCCGCTGGCGGGCCAGTTCCCCGTCCAGCACGGCGGCGATTTCCGGGTCGACTTCCTCCAGAGGCACGGCGGTCAAATCGGTCGCATCAGTGGTCACGTCTAGGTCTCCTCATCGGTCTGCGCTGTGGGCCCCGGCGGGGCTCCAACGCCAAACGCCGTCCGCCCATCCGTCGACCTAGGCTTTCGCCCAGACCGCCGGGTTCAACGCCCGTTTGGCCGTAGACAATCCTATGACCGCCACCGCCCGATCCCGTCCGGCAACGGGCTATCCGGCCAACCGAGCCGTGTTTCGGGTCCGTCCGGCCCTTGCGGCCCCAAGCCCAACCTGAATTGTCTGCTCGGAGCAGACCGCCTGTACCGTCTGGCGGATTAGCGTGGTTTCAATTCGGCTAGATGCCGCGCAAGCGCGGGAATATGACAAAGGAGGGTACTGATGGAGAAACTACGGAATTGGCTGCTGGCGGGAGCTGCGGCAGTGGTCATGGTTGGGGCGGCCGGATGCGGCGAGGAAGTTCCTGGCGAGCCGATGGCGCTCGAACACGGAACCGCCGTTGTGACCAAAGTCAACGACAACCCCAACACCCGACCACCGGGCCTCAGCTTCGACGATGCCGTGGTCAACGTGCATGTCGCCTACACCGTCAACGACGGTTCGTCCGCCAGTTCCGAAGAACTCTCCGACGAATTGGTGCGCACCAGCGTAGTCGAAGATGCCGACGGCACCGAGATCAACGGTTCTTCAGGGTTCTCTCTCATAAGTGGCGAGGTGGTCGAGGTTATCCTGGCGTTTCCGCTGCCGGACGGTGCCAGCGCCCGCGACCTGACCTTCCGGAACGGCGAATATCAGGTCAAACTCTCCGCGGTGCTCTAGCGGGAGTTTCCCTCTTGTTGTAGGGACGGCCACCCGGCGAGGTTTCCGCTGGTGCGGTTCTTTTCCGCGTGGCCTCCTACGAAAGCTATACCGGCCACCCCCGTGTCCCTCGTGTGGACGACATCCATGACCCGCCTCTCAGCTCCATCTACGATCTGATTCCTGACACAAGCCGGAACGCCCGCGGGAGGCGGCCACGGAACAGAATCGGATTTCCACGCGTGCTCAAACACGGGGCCCTGACCCCCGGCCCGCCGCGGCCACCAGCGAACCTCGTATCGCTTGAGGCTTGTCTGCGCCCAGGATGGCGGGCTGGCGAAGGTCGGGGCGGGGCCCGCCGCGAACTCCGCCGTCCCGGCCACCGCATCCAGCGACCGGACGGCATCGGGCAACACCGCTGGTCAGGGCGCTGGTAGCGGTTCCACAGCGCCGGGGCTAGGATTAAACACGACCTATTCTTCGCCCAAAGACCCCCAGGAGTCGCACATGCTTTACACCCATCTTGGCCGCATCGGCCTTAAAGTCTCCCGACTGTGCCTCGGCACCATGAACTTCGGGCCGCAAGCCGACGAGCCGACCGCCTATCGCATCATGGACGCCGCGCTTGACGCGGGGCTGACGTTCTTCGACACCGCCAACGTCTACGGCGGCTGGGGCGGCAAGCCGGAGGCCCACTCGGGCTGGACGGAGGAGATCATTGGGCGCTGGTTCGCCCTTGGCGACGGCCGCCGCGAGAAGGTGGTGCTCGCCACCAAGCTTCACGGCGCCATGAATAATCCGCTGGACGGCCCCAACGACCAGCGCGGCTACTCCGCCTACAAGATCAAGCGGTCCGTCGAAGCCTCGCTGAGCCGCCTCCAAACCGACCACATCGAGCTCTACCAGATGCACCACATCTACCCCCACGCTCCGTGGGACGAGGTCTGGGGCGCCTTCGAGGACCTGGTCGCGGCGGGCAAGGTGGTCTACGTCGGCTCATCCAACTTCGGCGCCCGGCATCTCTGCTGGGCTCAGCAGGCCGCGCAGTCCAGGCACTTCGTCGGCCTGGTGTCGGAGCAGCACAAGTACTCGCTCCTCACCCGCCAGCCGGAACTCGAGGTGCTCCCGGCCGCGCTCGAACTGGGGCTCGGCGTGATCCCGTGGTCGCCGCTCGGCGGGGGGCTCCTGGGCGGCCACGCGCTTGACGGCCAAGGCGGCGAACGTTCGTCCAACGCCGCGGCACAGTTGGACGATGCCGTGCGCGCGCGTTTGGCCCGCTTCCACGAGTTGGCCGCCTCCGCCGGCGTCAGCCCCGCGAATCTGGCCCTGGCCTGGACCTTGGCCAATCCGGCCGTGACCGCGCCGATCATTGGGCCAAGGACCACGGAACAACTGGCGGAGACCCTGGCGGTGCCGGAGATCAAGCTCGACACGGACCTGCTGGCGGCCCTGGACGAGGTCTTCCCCGGACCGGGAGACCCTGGCACGGGCGCCGATCCGGGCGCCCAGCGCGCCACCGCGCCTTGGGCTTACGCCTGGTAGGCCGCTTGACAAAACCGACGCCCCCGTGCCATCCGGCACGGGGGCGTCGGCGCGTCTGTCACGTGTCGCCGGGCGGCGCCTGGCCCTCGAAGGTGACGCCCTCGACATAGAGGCCTGACGTCCACGTGTTCCCGGACCCACCGGAGGCGGAGGGAACCACCGCCACACGGGAGATCGTGCGGGCTGTGAAGGTCAAGTCGGAATCCTGCCACTCCCCGCCGGTCATGGTGAAACTGCCGATCTTCTCCCAGCCGCCGGAGGTGCCGGACACGTACACGTCGAAGCTGCCGTTTCTGAGCTCGTTGAGGAAGGCGCTGGTGGACGCGGTGCCCACTCCGTAGGAGATGCTCAGGCCGGCGACATTCGGCACCGCCGTGTCGAAGACCAGGGGCGTCACCTGGTAGGTCGTGCCGGGCATCTCCACCGGGCCGTCTGCGGCTTCCGCCCGGTACGGGTTGGAGACGTGAACCTTCAGCACCGACTCCGGGCCGTCCTTGGAGGTGATCGTGATGTCCACGGAATAGTTGGAGTAGTCGTCCCAGACCGCGGTGACCAGGCCGGTTGAGTTCACCAACGCCGAGGTCGGGTCGTCGGTCTTGTAGGTCAAGTCCTGGTAGGTGGCGTCGCTCGGCTCAATCGCGGCGTCGATCTGGTAGGTCTCGCCTGGTTTCAAGTCGACGCTGTCCGTCGGCAGGTTGACGGACTGGACCAGCCGGTGGGCG
Source organism: Bifidobacteriaceae bacterium (assembly GCA_031281585.1). Lineage (NCBI taxonomy): Bacteria > Bacillati > Actinomycetota > Actinomycetes > Bifidobacteriales > Bifidobacteriaceae > Bifidobacteriaceae bacterium. The sequence continues at coordinate 86,765 of JAITFE010000060.1, forward strand.
TCGATCTCGATCTCCTGCGCGATGTCGCCGCTGACCACCTTGATGGTCGCGGCGCCTGTCTCATGGGCGGTTATGGCGCCGTCGGCGCTGACTGAGACGATCGCCTCGTCGCTGGACTCGAAACCTATCGGATAGGTCGATTCGGCCGGTTCCAGGACGGGCTCCAGTTCGTAAACCTCGTCAATGTCAAGGATCAAGTCGTCCGGCAGCCCGGTGATCGCGGTGGGCGGCTCCGACACGATGAACGAATAGGTCTTCTTGACGTGGCGCTGCGAAGATTCGACGGTCAGTTTCGCCTCCCCGGCCTTGACGCCCTCGATGGTCGTCTTGCCGTCTTTCTCGCTCACCCGCAGCACGCTCGGCCGGTTCGAGGTCAAGCTCAGCTTGTCCAAGAGCAGGGTCTTCGGATCGCTGAGCAAGCTCACACCGGCCTTTTGGCCGGGCGCGATCGCGAGCAGGTCGCCAACCGACGCGAGTTTGCCGAAATCAGCGCCGACCGACTTCGCGGTCATGGCGTTCAGGCCGAATCCGGCGCCGGCGCCAAGGACCAAGGCGATCGCCGCCGCCAGGATGATGGTCAGCGTCTTGGGCCGGTATCCCTTCTTACTGGGTCGGGCGAGTTCCTGGGTGGCCCCAAGCGCACCGCCGGCCGTCGCCCCAGCGACCGTCTCTCCGCACACGCCGCATTGAGCGGCGCCGGGCACCAATTGCGAACCACACTTATCACAGAACATGACCGCTGCTCCCCTTCCGTACAACGCTGTTGGCCAGCTGCGTTGCCAGCCTATTGGCCTGGACTGACCAGACGGTCTGCTCCGCGCAGACAATTCGACCCGATCCGCCGACGGCTGATTTCCGTCCCCCGGCTTCCGCCAGCCCCGCTCCAACCTTTCGCGAAGTCTCGCCCGCGGCCGCCGGTGTCCATGCCTCCCCCAACATAGGACCCCGGCCGCCCTTGGTGCAACGGGCCGTTAATCGTCCGCACTGGTCCCCTGCCCATTCCCGTGGGAAAAGGCACCGTCCGCCATTTCCGGCGGCCCTGGGGCCAACCGCCCAATACGCGCACGGGGAGTCCCCGCCCGTTCCCGTGGAAATAAGTACCGTCCCCATTTCCGGCAGCCCTGGGGCCGACGGGCCGGTACGCGCCCGCGCGGGTCCGCCGCCCGTGCCCGGGGACCTAGGTACCGTCCCCATTTCGGAGCGCTTCGGCGGACGCGTACAGGCACAAGGTCGCGGCCATGGCGACGTTCAGCGACTCGGCCCGCCCGTAAATCTCGATCCGAACCGATTGGTCTGCGGCCGCCCGCGCCGCCGCGCTCAAGCCCCGCGCCTCGTTTCCAAAGAGCCAGGCGGTGGGCTGGCCCAACGCCGCCCGGTCCAATGCCTCCTCGCCCGCGCCGTCCGCCGCCAGAATCGCCAACCCGGCTGGCCTCAACTGCTGAACCGCCTCTTCGACGGAGGCGGCCTGCGCCACCGGCACATGAAAATAGGAGCCCGCCGAGGCCCGGATCACTTTGGGGGCCGCCGGATCAACCGACTGGTCGGCGAAGACCACCAGGTCCGCCCCGGCCGCGTCGGCCGCGCGGATCACGGTGCCCGCGTTCCCCGGGTCCCTGAGCTGCTCAAGCACCGCCACCAGTTGCGGCGCCGACTGCCCGCCCGGCGGATCCGGGTCCACTGCGCCGCCAAGGCCCGGCTCGGGCAACCCGCAGCCAGCCGGATTCAGGCCCCGCCGACCCGCACCGCCCAGACCGGCGTCTGACTCTGGCGCCTCCCGGCCTGCCACGGCGCTGGACACCGTCCAGCCCGCCCAAGGGTCGCGGGCGCGAGCCGCCACCCCTTGCGCGTCGGGTGAGATCGCCCGCACGTATTCGGCGGACGCCTCATGCGGGTGCCCGCCCGAGGCGAGCGTGGCGGCGATGATCTCGGGATGCCGCCCGGCGGCATCGGCGGTCAGGTAAACGTCCAAGACCAAGCCGGCCAAGGCGGCCTCGCGGCACGCCTGCGGACCTTCGACCAGCAACTCGCCGGTCTCCAGACGCGCCGAACGCCTGGCCAGACGGCGGACCCGCTTGACCCTCTCAGAGGCCACGTTGGTCAGCACGTCAGCGCCAGGCGTTCGGGACTGGCGAATTCGCGGTCAGGCCGCGGCCGGCGCGTTCACGTCCGCCGGCAACGCCTCCTTGGCCTGCGCCACCAACTGGGCGAAGGTGTCCGGGTCGGTGACCGCGATCTCCGCCAGCATGCGGCGGTCCACTTCGATCTGCGCCAAGTGCAGACCCTGAATGAAGCGGTTGTAGGTCATGCCATTTGCCCTGGCGGCGGCGTTGATCCGCTGAATCCACAGGCGCCGGAAGTCGCCCTTGCGGGCCTTGCGGTCCCGGTAGGCGTAGTTGCCGGAATGCTGAACCTGCTCTTTGGCCTTGCGGTATAGCCGCGAGCGCTGCCCGCGGTAACCAGACGCCTTCTCGAGGACGGACCGGCGCTTCTTGCGCGCGTTGACGGACCTCTTTACACGTGCCATTTCCTTAGCTCCTCTACCCTCTAGCCCTCAGCGGCCCAGCAGTCGTCTGACGTTCTTGCGGTCGGCCTTCGCCAGGACCTTGTCCTCGGACAGGCGGCGCGTGCGGCGCGACGACTTCGATTCGAAGTTGTGCCGCATGCCCGGCTGTTCGTGCATGATCTTGCCGGTTCCGGTGATCCGGAAGCGCTTCTTCGCACCTGAGTGCGTCTTGTTCTTCGGCATGGCCTTAGCTTTCCTTGGTCGTTTCTTCTGCTGATCGCGTCCGTCCCGAGTGGGTCGAACGTTGTCTTGACGGTCGCGCCTTGGCCGATCCGGGACCTGGCCGCGCGGCGGCCGCTTTGACGCTGTTGGCGGCCGCTTCGGCCGTTGGGTTGGCGGCGCCCGGCTGCGGGCGGGGCGTGGGCTTCGCGCCGGGCCTGGGGGCCGGCGCTGGTCTGGGCACGGGACTCGGGCTCGGCCCCGCCGGTTTCGGAGCCGCTTTGGGCGCTGGTTCGGCCGGCCTCGGGGGTGCTTGGCCAGCCTGTTCGGCCGGTTTCGGCGCCGCACTGGGAGGCGTTTCGGCCCGCGCCGCCGGCGCTCCGGAGGCGGCTGGCGGCGCTGCGGGAGAAGGGCTCGGGCGGGAGGAGGCCGTGCTGGTGCGGGCGGAGGCCGTGCTCGGGCGGGCCGGGGCCTCGGCGTCCGCGCCGCCCACGGCTGCGGCGTCACGACCCTTGTCGGTTTCTGGCGCGTCCGCTTCCGCAGTTGGCGCGCCGCCGGCGGCGGCGCGCACGGCATTGTCTTCGTCTTCGGCCTGCTCCGGCGCGGCCGCGCCCGTGACGCTGGCCGCCGAGGCGGCCGGCTGGGCGGATGTGGCCGGAGCCGGAGCGGCGGCGGCAGCAGTGCCGGTGGTGTCGGCAGTGCCGACGACGTCAGAGGCTGAGGTGCTGACACTGGCGGCGGGCGCGGGGGCGCTCGGCGCGCTCTGAGCGGGCTCCGGAGCCGATTCGACTTCCTCGTCTTGGCCGGGCGCGGCGGTTGACGGCTGGGCCGAAGCCTCCGGACCGCCGTCGCGGGTCCGCTTGCGGGTCTGCGCGCGGGCGGCCTTCTTTTTGACCGGCGCGAGCACCATGACCATGTTGCGGCCGTCTTGACGGGGAGCCGACTCGACGGTCGCCAGTTCGGAAACCTCTTCGGCCAGCCGTTGCAGCAACCGCATGCCCAATTCCGGGCGCGATTGCTCGCGGCCGCGGAACATGATCATCACCTTGACCTTGTCGCCCTGGTTGAGGAAGCGCTCGACGTGCCCCTTCTTGGTCCCATAGTCATGCGGATCGATCTTGAGGCGGAAGCGAATCTCTTTCAACACCGTGTTGGCTTGATTGCGCCGCGCGTCGCGGGCCTTCTGAGCCGACTCGTACTTGAACTTGCCGTAATCCATGAGCTTGGCGACGGGCGGCCGCGCGTCCGGGGCGACTTCGACCAGGTCGAGGTCGGCCTCAGCCGCGAGGCGCAAGGCCACGTCAATCTTGACGATCCCGACCTGCTCCCCGCCGGGGCCCACAAGGCGCACTTCGGGCACCCGGATTCGGTCATTGACTCGAGGTTCGCTAATAATCTGCTCCTTTGGCGCGTGGTTCGTTGGCGCGCGCGGAGGCAGTAACCTCGTTCAACCCAGCCCCCTGTTGGCAAGGGCCTAGCGGCCCGTGGGTGCTCGGGTGGGAAGCCAGCGGCCTCCGCTTACGCCCCGCCCGCCTGGGCGCAGCCCAAGCCGACGGTCGGTCCCGGCCATAGTACCAGCTTGATTCCCGGCCACGCCGCCCCCGTCGGCAGCCGAAGTGCGAGCGAAACAACGATCCTGATCCACCGCTGGATCAGGAAGAGCCCGAAGGTTGCATCCGGGGCCGGAAACCGGGCCCAACCCCGCCCAAGCGCAACCCAGACCACGATCCTGATCCACCAGCGGATCACGAAGAGCCCCAAAGTCGCACTCGGTGTCGCCAGCGGGGCCGGCGGCTTGAGGCCGATCAGACGTTGCCCGTGGGCGCGAAGGCGCCGAGGTCAACTCCTGCTAGGCATTCTGTTGGCCACCGTCAACACAGTCGGAATTTGATGAATTCGCACCCCTCACAATGACGGATGCGCAGATAGCGGACTTTGCAGCGAAGGGCGCGGCAGCGTCGCGGGACAAATTCTCCGCGCCTCGCCCAATCCGCGTTCGGACGCGCCTCACGAGCACGGCCCGTCTCCCGAGTGGTTCAGTAGGCTGCCGGCAGCGGCGGCGCCAATCCGCCCACCACGAAGAAGGGTCGACAATGAGCGAAACAAGGGCAGCCCGCAGCCATTCCCGCCTGCGGCCAAGGCTCGGCCGCAGGCTGGGGGACGCGTCCGCGCCCCAGGGCGGGACCGCGAGTTGGCGCGACAGTTCCGCGCAGATTCTGGCCGGCGCTGACGCCGGACGTTACCTGCACGTGAACGTCAACGATGGGCAGACTTTCGGATGGGAGCTTTGGTTCCAACCCGAATCAGGGCCACCCCGATTGCTGGCCGCTCGCCCTTCGACGGACAACGCCGTCGAGTGGCTGGCCAAGGCGGGCGTGGACGCCGAGGTCCCCGTGGCCGCTTTGGCTGTGAGCGTGCCGACTCCGCCGGCAATAGCCTCGGCGTCCCAGGACGCCTCGTTTCCGCTGGCCACCGACATGCCCAAATTGCGGGGCATGAAATGGGGCGTGAAGCGGTCGGGACGGTAGCGGCCCGCCAACCAGGCCGGCCGGACACAGGTCGCGGCGAACCATTCCGGCTGCCGACGCTGACCCGAGCGCCCAGCCACTCGGCCGGAGCGGCCGGCGGCCGGCCGGCTACTGCGCGCCAGTCACCGCCAGCGCCTCGGCCAGGGTGAACGCGCCCGCGTAGAGCGCTTTGCCGACTATGGCGCCTTCAACGCCCAGGGGGACAAGTTCCCGCAGCGCGGTCAGGTCCTCCAGGCGCGACACCCCGCCGGAGGCCACCACCGGCGCGTCGGTGCGCGCGCAGACCGCCCGCAGCAAGTCCAGATTCGGTCCCGTCATAGTGCCGTCCCGTGAGACGTCGGTGACCACATACCGCCGGCAGCCGTCCGCGTTCAATCGGTCCAGCACGGACCACAGGTTCCCGCCGTCCTCGGTCCAGCCTCGCGCCGCCAGCGTCTCGCCGCGCACGTCCAGCCCAATGGCCACGCGGTCCCCGTATTCGACCAGGATTCGGCGGGTCCACTCCGGGTCTTCCAGGGCGGCGGTCCCAATGTTGACCCGCCGCGCGCCGGTCGCCAACGCCCGAGTCAACGATTCGGAGTCGCGGATCCCGCCCGACAATTCCACCTCGACGTCCAGGGCCGCGACCACCCCGTCCAGCAGGCAGGCGTTCGAGCCTCGGCCGAACGCCGCATCCAGGTCGACCAGGTGGACCCAGGAGGCGCCGCCGCGCTGCCAATCCATGGCGGCGGCGAGCGGGTCGCCGTAAAACGTCTCGGTGCCGGCCTCGCCGCGCACCAGGCGGACGGCTTGGCCGTCCGCCACGTCAACGGCGGGAAGGAGTTCAAGCGGGGGTGTCATAGGGTCCTAATCCAGTTCTCGAGCAGGTGGGCGCCGGCGTCGCCGGACTTTTCGGGATGGAATTGCGTGGCGCAAAGGGGGCCGTTTTCGACTGCGGCCACAAAGGGGCCGCCGTGATCGGCCCAGGTCACCAGCGGCGGGGCCAGCGGCGAAGGCGGGTGCCCGCCCCGGACGGCGGCCGGGGCGCGGCCGGGTCCGTCGCCGGCCCAATCGCCGGATGGCGGCGCGACGGCGCGAATAGGGCCCTTGGACGGTGCCTGACCTGAGCCGCCCGCCGCCGCCCCCAAACGGTCCGGGCCAGCGTTCCGGACCGAGCCGACGGCACCGCTCAACAGGGGAAACTCTTGGGCGGCGTACGAGTGGACAAAGTAGAACCGCTCACCCTCGACCCCGCGAAACAGGACCGTCTCAGGCGGCGCCGCCACCGGCGACCAGCCCATGTGCGGCACAACAGAAGCCCGCAGGCGGGTGACCGCGCCGGGCCATTGGCCCAGCCCCTCGGCCACCACGCCGTGCTCTTCGCCGCGCTCGAACATGACCTGCAGCCCCACGCAGATGCCCAGGACGCCGCGGCCGCCAGCCAATCGCCGGTCGACCAACTGCGGCCCCCGCACGCGGCGCAAGCCCTCCATGACGGCGGCGAACGCGCCCACGCCGGGCACAACCAGGCCGTCGGCCTCAAAGGCCGCGACCGGATCCGCCGTCAGTTCGACCTCGGCACCCGCGCGCCGCAGCGCCCGCACCGCGCTCCGGACGTTGCCGAAGCCGTAGTCCAAGACCACAACCTTCATTCGGTTCCCCCCGGAGCTCCCGGGCCCGGATCCGGCGGCGGATCCTCCGCGCCGCTGAGACCCCCTGGACCGCCCGGGCCATCGAAGCCGCCCGACCCCCCCGACCCGCCGGTGCCAGCCTGGTCGCCATGGTTCGCCACCCGGCGTCCCCGCCTCGCCTTGCGGGCGGCGCTGACCGACCGCCCGATGATCCCGATCGCTTCCGCCGCGGACACTTCCGCCACGCTGACCGCTTTGGCGAGCGCGGGGGCCGCCGCGTCCGGGTCGATCAGCAGGTCTTCTAGCAGTTGGGGCGAGTCGGCCAGCACCAGACCGGGCGAGACCCGTTGCACTTCTCGCCCGTCCAGGTAGACCGAAGCCTGAATGTCCCCGGCGGCCGGGTCCGCCGATTCGCCCCGCCGCATCAGCAGCAACTGCTGGCCCCGCAAGGTCGCCGATGCCGTCCGCGCCGCCTCAGCGGCGGCCTCTTCCGCCGCGTCGTCCAAGACCGCCATGCCCATCCCCTCGGCGGCCAGCGTCCGGGCCGCCAGTTGCGGCCCTTTCAGCAGGGCGGCCAGCAGCCACTGGTCGCCCACGCCGAACACCAGCACCGCCACCTCCGGCGCTGACTCGACGGGTTCGAAGACGGCACCCGCCGTCCCGCCGGCCGCTTCGCTCGGATCGCCGGGGCCCGCCCCCGCGCCACGCCCATCGCCGCCGTGCCCGCGCCCGCCACCGCCGTCCGCTCCGGCCGAGGGCGCCGCCTCGGTCGCCAGGAGATCGGCCAGCGCTTGGTCCCAGTCGGGAGGGTCAGGGGTCGTGGTCACAAGGATCCTTTGGTCGACGGCACTCCGCTGACCCTTGGATCTGGCTGGACGGCCGCCCGCAAGGCCCTGGCCAGCGCCTTGAACTCGGCTTCGACAATGTGGTGCGGGTCGCGGCCGCCCAGCACGCGCATGTGCAAAGTCAGACCGGCGTTCAGTGCCAGCGACTCAAACACGTGGGCCGCCAGCGAACCGGTGAAATGGCCGCCGATCAGCGCGAACGCCAATCCGTCGGGTTCGCCCGTGTGGACAAAGTAGGGCCGTCCCGACAGGTCGATCACGGCCTGGGCCAGGGCCTCGTCCAGCGGCACGGTCGCCTCACCGAACCGCGCGAGGCCCCGCTTGTCCCCCAAGGTCTCCTTGAGCGCCTGGCCCAGGACAATGGCGGTGTCTTCGACGGTGTGGTGCACGTCCACTTCTAGGTCGCCTTTGGCGGTCACCACCAGGTCAATCAGCGAGTGCCTGGCGAGCGCGGTCAGCATGTGGTCGTAGAACCCCACCCCGGTGTCGATTCGCGATTCGCCCGTCCCGTCCAGGTTCAAAGTCACCTGCACCGACGATTCGCCGGTTTCGCGTTTGATGGTTGCCTTGCGACTCATTGAAGTTCCTTTCGGATGTCGGCCAACGCCCTCAAGAATGCGAGCGTCTCGGCTTCGGTGCCCACTGAGACCCGCAGCCATCCCGCCGGCCCCACCTCGCGGATGACCACACCCCGCGCCAGGAGTTCCTCCCACACCCTGTGTCTGTCCGAAATCCGCCCGAACAGCACAAAGTTGGCGTCCGATTCGGCCACCTCGAAGCCCATGGCCGCCAGCGCCGCCGCCAGCCGGTCGCGGCGTTCCCGCAGTTCGGCCACCCCGCGCAGCATCAGCCCGGCGTGGTCCAACGCGGCCAGGGCGGTCGCCTGCGTGATCGCCGAAAGGTGGTACGGCAGCCGCACCGTGCGCAGGTAGCCGACCAGTTCCGGGTCCGCCACCAGGTAGCCGAGCCGCACGCCGGCGGCGGCGAACGCTTTCGACATGGTCCGGCTGACCGCCACGTGCCGGTGTTTTTCCAGCAGTTTCAGCGCGCTGGGCCGCCCGACCCGCCGGAATTCGGCGTAGGCCTCGTCCACCACGACCACCGCTTTGCCTTCGACGTGCGCGGCGATCGCGTCGATGGCGGCCAGCGGCAGCGCGGTCCCCGTCGGGTTGTTGGGGCTGGCCAGGAGCACCACCGTCGGCGTCACCCGGTCGATATGCCCGATGCCGTGCGCCACATCCAGCGTGAAGTCCGCTTCCAGCTTCCCCGGTTTCCAGGCTGTGAAGGTCCCGCGCGCGTATTCGGGGTACATCGAATAGGTCGGCTCAAAGGCGGTGGCGGTCCGGCCGGGTCCGCCGAACGCCTGCAGAACGTGCATCAGGACCTCGTTCGAGCCGTTCGCCGCCCAGACCATGTCCGGTCGTAGGTTCACCACGTCTGATTCCCTGATCAGGTAATCGGCGAGGGCCGACCGCAATTCGGAGAAGTCCCGGTCGGGGTAGCGGTTGATTGAGCCCGCCGCCGCCCGCACCCGTTTGACAATGCTCTCCACGACTTCCGGCGGCGGGGCATACGGGTTCTCGTTGACGTTGAGCCGCACGGCGACCGGCGGATGCGGGGCGCCGTACGGCGCCGCCGCCGCTATCTCCTTGCGGACGGGCAGCCCTTTCATCGGCCGTCCTCCAAACCCTGGCCCGGCGTGCCAGTTCCGGATGGCGTCGCGGCGGGTCGGCCGTCCTCCCGCCCGGCCGCGGGCACGACGGCATCGGCGTCCTCGCGGGCGGCGCGGTGGCCCGGCGGCGGGGACACGGCCCCGGCGGGAGCCGGACCGCTGGGCGCGGAGGGCGACCAGACGGCATCGGCGTCCTGGCGGGCGGCGACCGACTCGCCGTGGGCGGGCAGATCCTCGGCTTGGGCGAAGGCCTCGACCAACGGCGCGACCTCGGCCAACGCCTCCGCGGCGTACTCGATCTGCTGGACCGACTTGAGGAAAGACGCGACCCCCAGGGCGGAGGCGAACCGGGCCGTGCCGCCGGTCGGCAGCACGTGGTTGGAGCCCGCCAGGTAGTCGCCCAGGGGAACCGGGCTGGACGGGCCGACGAAGATCGCGCCGGCCGAGTGGATCCTCTCCGCGACCGCGGCGGCGCCGGCGACCTGGAGTTCGAGGTGCTCGGCGGCGTACGCGTTCGCCACGTCGACGGCCTGTTCTAGGTCTTCCACCAGCACAATCCCGCTTTGCCGACCGCCCAGGGCGGTGGCGACCCGTTCGGAGTGCTTGGTGGCGCGCGCGCGCCGGGCGACCGCCGCGCGGACCGCCTCCGCCAGTTCGGGCGAATCGGTGATCAGCACGGAGGCCGCCAGCGGGTCGTGCTCGGCCTGGCTGACCAGGTCGGCAGCCACGAATTCGGGGTTCGCGGTCGCGTCCGCGACAATGGCGATCTCGGTGGGACCGGCTTCCGCGTCAATGCCGACGCGCCCCAACACCAGCCGCTTCGCGGCGGCCACGTAGACGTTGCCGGGCCCGGTGATGACGTCGACTTTGCGCGCCAAACCGGGCACGCCGAAGGCGAACAGGCCAATGGCGGAAACGCCGCCGGCGGCGTAGACCTCCTCCACGCCCAGCAGGGCCGCCGCCGCCAAGATGGTCGGATGGGGCCAGCCGCCGAAGTCCTTTTGCGGCGGCGAGGCCAGCGCCAGTTCCCCGACCCCGGCTTCTTGCGCGGGAACCACGTTCATGATGACCGAACTGGGGTAGACGGCCAAGCCGCCCGGGGCGTACAGCCCGACCCGGCGGACGGGGATCCAGCGTTGGGCGATGACCGCGCCGGGCGCCACCAGCACGGCCCCGTCCGGCGGGACCTGGGCGGCGTGCACCCGCCGGGTCCGCTCAATCGAGACCTCCATCGCCCGGCGCACGGCCGGGTCGAGGTCCGCCAACGCCTGGCGCAGGCGGTCTGCCGGCACGCGGGTTTGCGGCGGCGCCACCGCGTCGAACCGGACGGCCTGTTCCGCCAACGCCGCCTCGCCGCGTTCGGCTATGTCCTGAAGGAGCGGCCGGACCCGGGCGATGGCCGCGTCAACCCCGAGTTCCGCGCGCGGTAGCGCCGCCGCGAGCTCCTCGCTGGTCAGCGCCACGCGCCCGCGCAGGTCGATTGTGCGCATCACGAGGCCCAAGTCTATTGGCTGTACCCAGCGCCGTTTCGGCCGTCCGGCCGTTGTCCCGCCTCCCGGCCGCCCTTTGCGCCGCGCTGGGCGGCCTATTTGTAGACGCCGTAGGCGACGATCTGGTCCGTGGCCCCGTCGTATTCCGGCTCGGTGAGCATGACGTCGAAGACCAGGTAGAAGCAGCAGATCTCGCCCACCTGGGGCACATGGCCGGTGAAATCCGGGAAGACCTTGTAGACGTACTCCTGGCCGTTCAGGTCCTGCTTGATGCGCCAACTGTCGCCTTCCACCCCCAGGAACTCGCCGCGCACTTTGCGCGGCCCGTAATAGCCCTCCGGCACAGGAATGCCGAAGTCGACCGGATCTTCCTGTGCGGCGGGGGAGGGTTTGGGGCTCGGGGGCGGCTCCGAAGGCTCGCCTTCACCGGCGTCCGCCGTTTTCGAAGCCTTCGGCGTTGGGGCGGGCTTGGTGGATTTGGCCGGCGTGGTTTCCTCCGTCGCCGCCGCCCCTTCCCCGTCCGGGGTCTTCTGCCCGCACCCGGCAAGTCCCGCCGCCGCGAAGGCGACCAATCCGGTCAGAAAGACCGCCAAAGCTTTTTTCATGACGCGTTCTCCTTGTCGCCAACCTGTCCGCCCACGCTGGCGGACACCCGGGGAATGCTTTTCGCCGATTCTAGCGCCCAACGCCTTCGGCGCCCGGCCCCCCACAAGGCTATTCGTGCCGTGGCCGCCGGGCCGCGCTTCTTGAGCGCCGGCAGCAACTCGGCGTGAGCTGTCGTCAGATCGACGCCCAGTTCAACCTCCGACACTGGTCCAAACCTGAGTCCAACGGCGATTGTCCTCCCAATTGGCGCAGTGCGCGAAATGGCTGGCATTATCTTGCCAGTATTCGGGTCGCCCGTTCGCTCAAGGAGCCCCGACATGAGAGATTTCCCCGGCACCGATCAGCCAACCAAGCCATTTGGCGTAACAACCGTCACCCGCACCGCCAACTCGTCGTCAAACGCTGGTTGGTCGCGGCCACCGCCGTAGCGGTCGCCGCTGCCACAGTTGCGCTGTCCCCCGCTGAGTCGGCGGCTTTGCCGCCGGACGCAAACGAGGTCCCGCGCCTCTTGACGGCGGAAACGCCGCGCCGCCCGGTCTGGTCCGCGTGGCGACGAGAACACCGGCACCAAGTCCAACTCGCGCATTATCACCGCGGATCAGAAGACGGAGTCAGGTAGTCTCGTACATCTGCGACCTAACTCTGAAGGCACGGCTCCGCCAGTGGTGGCGCGGGGCTTACTCATCGCGTTCTGACTGGGATCCTGCGCTTCCAGTCCCAGTTTGAAGGAGGACCTAGTGACTCCCGGTGCCACAGATGCCTCGGACTGGTCTCCGGGTCAGTTCGTAAGGGTCGACAAGTCGGATCCGGCGCCGCCCGAGCTCTGCTTCAATGGCCAACGAGTGCCGTTGTTGACCAGGGATTGGGCCACGCCCGAGGGACCGGACAAGTTCTATCCGGAGGAGACCTTCAGTTCGCTCGAACTCCCTGCGATCGACGCGTCACTCAGCGGCGGCCTGAAGATCCATGTCAGTTCTCAAACTGTGCCCTTGACAGTCATTGTCAAGGCGTTTGACGCGATCAACCAAGATGGCATACCGACCCATGAGGCGGGGCTGTACATTTTCGACTCTCAAACTCACGATTTGGACGTAGCGACAGGCAGTGATGGCCTGGAAATTCAGCTAGACGAGGGTCTTGCTCGGGAGGTTAGCGTAGTCGTTGTGGAGCTAAGTTACGGGCTTTCAGCCAGTGATTTGAGCCGGATGCCCCAATACGACATGAGCTGGCGCAATCGCGCCTC
>JAITFE010000061.1 GCA_031281585.1 Bifidobacteriaceae bacterium
GGGGCAGGGTGCATGGGTGCCGGGAAGTGAGCGTCCACCTGTTCGGGGATCAGGTGGGGGCAGGGTGCGTGGAGCGCCGGGTGCTGATCGGGGTTTGGACTGACTGCGGTCGGCGTGGCTCGATGCCGGGGCCTTCCACAGGGCGGGGGTGTTACGGGCCGGTTCGGGCCGCAGGGTCGGTAGCGTCGCGGGGTGGGCAAGTTGCCAGAGCGCCGGAGTGTGCGGGCGTTCGCGTGGCGCGCCCGGTGGGCCATTTGGGCTCTCTTCGCCGCGCTGCTGGTTCGGATTGCCCTCCCCGGAATTGTGAGCGCGGCCACAGGTGGCGAGCTGGCTGTCGTTTTGGCGCGCAACATTGCGGCTGGGTCGGAGTTGACGGCGGCGGATGTGCGTCTGGCCCGCATTCCCGCCGGCGTGCTTCCGGCTAATGCCTTGGATGAGATTGACCAAGCAGTAGGCGGTCGCGTGGTCATTGATCTGCCCAGCGGAATGGTGCTGGTCGAGGGCCTCCTGGGAGAGGCCAGCGCAGTAGAGGGCATACCCGCAGGTCTGGTGGCGGTCGCTCTGCGGTTGAATGACCCAGGTCTGGCTGACGTTCTGGCCGCTGGTGATCGCATTGACGTGATGGCCTCCGCCGGGGCGAGCGCCTCCGGCTCCATCGCACCGGCTCAGAGGCTGGCCACGGCCGCTTTGGTGTTAGACGTCCCGGGACGTCGCGCCACCGAATCCGGCGACACGGGCGGCCTTCTGCCGGGGCCAAGCGGAACTGGAAGCGACCAGTCCGGCCTGCTCCTGGTGGGCGTGATCCCTGAGGAGGCGGCCCTGATCAGCGGAGCAAGTTCGTGGGCTGTTATAACGGCCGTCCTTGTGCCCGCCTGAGCAAGCCCCATGTTGTCGGCCCACCTGACCTGCCAATTTGGCCGCGCATGTGGCGCGGGCGGGTTTGGCTTGGGCGACCGGGCGGCGGGTGGCCCGGGCCGTGTCTCCTAAAGTCAGCGGACTGAACTGCCTATGCCAACAGGGTGGGACGCCGGTGGTTCACCGGCGTCTGCGGGGGAGGGACGGTCGCCGATGAAGTCGGGGCGGTCACCAGTGGGGCGGGACGGCTTCGATGAACTCGGAATCGGCCACCGTGTCGGCGTCGCCCCAGGTCTCGGACCGGTCGGCTTCGGAGCCAGCAGGCAGAGGATCGGCACCGGGAGGTGCCGGGCGGCGCGATCGGTGGGCGGCGTCTGGGCCAGGGGCAGTTCCGGCGCTTGTGAAAGCGCCGGTCGGGGGTCCGTCTGCGCAGGCAACGGGCCCCGCGCCCGAGGCGCCTCCGGACGCCGGAGGCTGGCTCCCAACCGGCGGGTCGGCCAAAGGCGGGGTCGGCAGGGGGCCGGTCAAGACGGCATCGGACAAGATGGTGGCGGGCGGGGACGCCGCGCGGCGATTGCGTCTGTTTGTGGCCACAAGCCAAGCTTAAGCGGCACGGGAAACGCCAGATGACGGGAAGGCGGGCCGACCGTGGGCGCGCCCTACCGGCCTCAAACACCCGCCCGCCGCCCAGCGGTTGAGATCTGCGACGGCGCGACGAATTGCGGTTTTGGCGGGTGCCCGGACCGACCGCGCCACGGTAATTGGCGTTTGGGTCGCGACCTTCTTCCGGAATTGCACCGGCTGAGGCAAACACGGGCCGAGGCGCCGGCGGTCAAATCCGGTGATCGCATTTACCGGCGTGTACTCACGGGCGCATGGCGTGGTTGACAGGCTGCAGGGGCGGGGGCATACTCGACGCAGTGCCGAGAAAGCCGAAGTCGGTGCTGGTCGCATGTGACAGTCCTTTCCCCGTGTCAATTTAGGAGTCCCCAAATGGAATCAAAACGGTACGGCGTTGACGCTCGCTTGCGGCGTCGGTTGGGCGCGGGCGGCGCGACAATGGCGCTGGCGGCGCTTGGCGTGATGACCAATGTGGTCCCGGCTGTCGCATCGGTCACCTGCGAGGACCCGGGCTACGGCTTGGTCTGCACGGTCACCGGCGCCGGCAATGTTGTGACCAGCGATCTCAATGCCTATCGATTGGCGTTCGAGGAAGGAGCGGAACTAACTGTTCAGTCGGGTGCCACTCTGACGGCGGAGAGCGTGGGCGTCAGCGACAATCAGACGAGCCAAGGTTCTGAATCCTTGCGAGTGGACCCAGGCGCAACGCTGGTGGTGAACGACCGGTTGAGTGACGTTGGCCTAACAAATGCGGGCCGGGCGGAGTTAGCGTACGCCGAATTCCGGAACAGCCTCACGGGAATCATCAATCTGGAAGGCGCGACGCTGACCTTTGCTGATTCGGCTGCGAGGATTTGGCGGGGGACGGGGCAGGCAGCGGTAGGCGAACCGGTGCTGGTGAACAGAGGAACGGTTGTGAACCGGAGTTTCTTGGAGATCGCCGGGGAGGTCGCCAATCAAGGAACGGTGGACAACACAGCGGGCTACGCGGTGCTGCTCGGCGGATTCGACGGGTGGACGGCCCCGGGTCTTGTGACGGGATCCGGCCCGTGGCAAGGGAGTGGCGACCATGCTCTGTGGGCAGAGGTTGAGCAACCAACAGCGTTTGACCAAGATCAATTCGACCGGGAGAGCTATAACTGGTATTTGGGCGCTTTGAGCGAGGAATGTCAAGCCGCGCTGGCTCTCACGGTCGATCCGCCTGCGAGGGAATTGCCGTATTCTGACGGCGTTTACTGGAACATGGTCGCGTCGCAGGGCGCGCAGGGCGTGGCGACGGCGCCTGCCTCCTGCGTTTCGGAGGAACAGAGATACGAATTCGACCATTGGGGCTGGAATGCGGGCGGCCTAGATTTCGAGCCCGTGTCGGATTCACCGCAGTACACCTTTAGCGTGGAGCGAGGGGTACGTCTGTTCGCGTTCTACCGGGTGGCGGGCTCGGACCCGTCGCCGTCGGCTCCTCCCGGCCCTTCCGCGCCCGGGCCAAGTCCGTCGCAGGGCGCCGGCGGTCCCACGCCGAGTCAGTCCGTGGCGCCGGCCGAATCCGAGTTGACCGAGGCGAACAGGGACGGTCTTGGTGTGCCGTCCACGGCTCCGCGCGGGTCAGAAATAGCAATCGCAATTGAAGGAGCGCGTGCCGGCGAGCGGGTGAGCGTCTACTTGTTCTCCGACCCGGTGCTTTTGGGTCAGCCGACAGTCGCGGACAACGGCACTGTTGAGGTGGCTTTGCCGGCCTCGATTTCCGGTGACCGCCACCGGATCGCGGTCTACGCGGCAGATGGGTCCCTGATTGGCTGGGACTGGATCACACTGACAGGCGGCGGGAGCGGCGGCCCCAGTGCGTCGGCGTCTGGGAGCGGCACCGCGCTGCCGGTCTCCGGAGCTTCAGTGTTGCCGTTGTCCTTGCTGGGCGTCCTCTTGATTGGCGGGGGCGCGGGGCTGGTCTGCCGCCGCCGAGCTCTCATGCGCTGACCGCGTTACGCCAGACAGGACCGGCCCCGGGCTGAATTCGGGGTTTGGATGGGCGCTCGCGCATTGGCGCGGGCGGGTTGCGGGAACGCGAGGTCCATGGTTGGCGATCGACCGACCCACCTGGCGCCGGGGTTCGGCCGCGTCGACCAGAGCTGCGAGCGAGGCGGCGGGGGTGGCGGGGACCGCAACGACTCGGCGGCGGGGTTGTAGGGGACCGACAAGGAATCCAGGCGGGGCCGGATGAAGAGGCATGGAAGGCAAGCGGCGCTTAGGCTCTAGTCAACAAAGCCGCCTCTGGGCGGCGTCCGCTCTGACCAGACCGAGGAACACGTTTGACAGCCACCATGCCGCCCCGGACGGCCGCCGCCGAATCAGCGCCGGGCCGCACCCGGAAGCTGCTGACCGCCCATGCAGAGAGGATGGCGGAAGCGGTGGACCGGCCGGAGGAGGGGGCGCGGGCGAAGCAGCACGCGCGCGGCAGGCTCACGGCCCGCGAACGGATTGCGTACCTGTTGGACGAGGGTTCGTTCATCGAACTGGACGCCTTGGTGGAACACCAATCGCAGGCGTTCGGGTTGGACGGAAAACGAATCCCCGGGGACGGGGTGGTCACCGGCTACGGGACTGTGGACGGGCGTCAAGTGTGCGTGTTCGCGCAGGACTTCACGGTTTTCGGCGGGTCGCTGGGGGAGGCGCACGGCGCGAAGATCGCCAAGGTTCAGGACATGGCGTTGCGGTTGGGGGTGCCGATCATCGGGATCTCGGACGGCGGCGGGGCGCGCATTCAGGAGGGCGTGGCCGGGCTGACCCAGTTCGCGGAAATGTTCCGGCGCAACGTGGCGGCGTCCGGGGTGATCCCGCAGCTCTCGTTGATTCTGGGGCCGTCCGCCGGCGGCGCGGTTTACAGCCCCGCGCTGACCGACTTCATCGTGATGGCCAAGGACACCAGCCACATGTTCATCACCGGGCCGGATGTAATCAAGACGGTGTTGGGCGAGGACGTGACCTTCGAGGAATTGGGGGGAGCGGAGACGCACACCACCAAGTCCGGGGTGGCCCATTATGCGGGCGAAGACGAACATGACGCCATCGACTTCGTCAGGAACTTGCTCAGCTACCTGCCGCCGAACAATCTGACCGATGCTCCGAGTTACGCGGCGCCGGACCAGACGGTGCCGCTCGATCCGGCTCCCACTGCGGACGATCTGGCGCTGGACGGGCTCATCCCCGATCTGGACAACCGCCCCTACGACATGCACCAGGTGATGGAGGCGGTCCTCGACTACGGCGAATACCTGGAGCTCCAAGGCTCTTACGCGCCGAACGTGATCACGGCTTTCGGGCGGGTCGAGGGCCGGTCGGTCGGGGTGGTGGCCAACCAGCCGCTGGCCATGGCGGGGACGCTGGACATCGCGGCATCGGAGAAGGCGGCGCGGTTTGTGCGCACCTGCGACGCGTTCGGCATCCCGGTGCTGACGTTGGTGGACGTGCCCGGCTTCCTGCCGGGAACGGGCCAAGAATGGGACGGGATCATCCGCCGCGGCGCCAAGCTGATCTACGCCTACGCCGAGGCGACCGTGCCCCTGGTGACTGTCATCACCCGCAAGGCCTACGGCGGCGCCTACATTGTCATGGGGTCCAAGAAACTCGGCGCGGACATCAACCTGGCGTGGCCGTCCGCCCAGATCGCGGTCATGGGCGCGGAAGGTGCCGTCAACATTTTGCACCGGCGGCCTTTGGCCCAGGCGGCGGCCGAGGGCCGGGAGGCGGAAGAACGCGCCCGCCTGGTCGCCGAATACGAGGAAGCGCTGGTCAGCCCCTACGAGGCCGCCAAACGCGGCTACCTCGACGCTGTCATCCAACCGCATCAGACCCGCTTCCAGGTGACCGCCGCTTTGCGGGCGTTGCGCACCAAACGGGTCGCCACGCAACCCAAGAAACACGGGAACGAGCCACTATGACACCGCAGCTGAGCATTGTCCGGGGCGCCGCCACACCCGAGGAGTTGGCCGCGTTGACCGCCTCTTTGGCCGTTTTAGCCGGACAGTTTCAGGCCTCACAGGTGCCCGATGCCGTCCATCCGCCCGCCCGAATCACGCCAGGCGGCGTCGTGGCAGGCCGGGCGTCGGCTCCCCGCGCCGGCGGCGGCGCCTCCGCGTGGAAGCGACAGGCGGCGGGCTGGCAGACGCCCAGCCGCTTTGGGACCTGGCCTTTCGCCTGAGACCCTCCTCCTTGCGCCTGGACGCCATCATGCGCCAGAGCGCTGGGCCGACAGCCCAGCGCGCGGCTTTGTCAGGGCCGTCTTCAAGCATTCAGATGTCAAGGAAAGCGAAAGGGGCGCGTCCTTGCGGACGCGCCCCTTTGAATGAGCCGGGGAGCGGTTAGTTTCGCTGCAGGATGGCCAGCCACCGCAGGATCTGAATGTAAAGGAAGATCAGGTCCAGCAACAGGCCAAAGGCGGCTGTCCAGGCGTATTTCGCCGGTGCCCCCGACTCGACGCCGCGTTTGATGAAGTCGAACGATTCGACCAGGCAGTAGGCGCCCATGAGGATGACGATTGGGCCAATGATCGCGCCCAGAGGAATACCGAAGACCTCGATCGACGTGTCCAGACCGAACATGCTTTGGTTGATGCCGGTCCAAACCAGCGTCGCGTTGACCAGCATGTAGAGCAGGTACGCGAGCAGGCCGATCGAGACTATGCGGGAGAACTTGCCGGAGGCTCGCACCTTGCCGCTGGCGAACAGCGCCAGAGTGATGCCGAAGACCGCCATTGTCGCCAAGACGGCTTGCATGACGATCCCGCTCCAGACTGAGTTATAGACCATCGAAACGCCGCCCACGAAAACGCCTTGGCAGATGGCGTACACCGTGATCAGCACTGGGCTGGGCTCCCGCTTCAAGGCGTTGACGAAGCCCAAGACGAACCCGATGATGCCGCACAGGTAGAACATTGCGGGGAAGGCGGGCGTGAACAGCCACCCGACCGTGGCGCCGACCAACATCACTGCCAACATGCCCACAGACTTGATGAGCACGTCGTCATACGTCATGCGGCCGGTGTCGACCGGGCTTGCCGAGGGGGCGGCGTACATGGCGCTCAATTGCGCGGCGGATGCGGTGGTGCCGTACGGGCCGTACGGGTTGTAGGGGGTCTCGGTGTAGCCAGGGGCTCTGAACTGGGATTTGCCGTTGAAGGCCCCAGAGTGGGTAAAGGCCGGATTGCTCATGCCCAAATTCTAGTGGAAGCCGCCCACGGAGTGATAATGCCAGCGGTCAGCCTATGGCGGAAAACGGCCGTTGCCGGGGCAGCGCGCGCTGGGCGGACCAGACGGCATCGGCTGTTCGGGAGACTTGAAGCCCGAAGCGGTTCCGGTGCCCGGCCTAACCAAGAGGCAGAAGGCCGCTGCCCAGGAATACCGCTCGGGGACGGCGGATTCGGCATTCGCCTTGATGAAATCGAAATCCATGACGAAGCCGTATGCGCGCAAGAGGACGCCAATCACACCGACAATGGCACCCAACGGGACGCCGACCACTTTGATGTCGGTGTCGAGACCCAGAGGGCTTGAGGACAGGCCCAGCCAACGCCAGAGGATGGCCGCCACCGCGTAAAGGATCATGCCGTTGAGGCCGATGAAGAAGACTTGCGTCATTCGGGCAGAGGCTCGCACCTTGCCACTGGCGAATAGCATCAGAGTGGCGGCGAACACGGCGATGGTCGCAAGCACGGCTTGCAACACCACGCCGTTCCAGTTCGCGTCGAATAGCTCTGCGATTCCTCCCACCATCAAGCCAAAACACAAGGCAAAAGCAACGATTGGAAGCGGGAGCAGTCGCGGGCTTCGAATGACCACCGTTGATAGGCCAATCGAAGCTGCCGGGCCCAGCCAAGAGACCACCGGAAACGAAGGCGTGAACAACCAACCCGCAACTGCGGCGGCGAGCAGACAGGCCGTCACAAGCACGGACTTGATCAACACATCCTCGTAGGTCATTGGCGCCGTCTGCGAGCGGTTCGGCATCGGTACCGTCGCCGTCGGCTTCTCAGCCGCCCCTATCCAATATGGGTCCGACCGGTGTGGGCGGGATCGCGGCCTTGGCGGCTGGCCTGCTGGGGCTGGGGTGGCGCTGGCTCACGCCGGGCGGGCCAGACAGCGCAGGAACACTCTCAGGTGATTGGACCGAGCGCCGGCCTCGATGCGGGCACCGTCCCCGGCCGCGTGTTCGGCCGAGCCTGGCCTGGGTGGGGTCGTTAAGGTCAGGACAGGACCCTCACCCGCTTTTCACCGCCGGGGGTCTGCTTCGATCTCAATTCGCGGCGCCGTTTCAGTCGGTACGGGATCCTCGCGCTCCTTTGGGGGGCCGGGGGTCGGCTTCTATCTCATTTCCAGTGCGGCCGCCGATGGCGTCGCAACTCGGCCCGCGCCTGCTCTGAACTGCCGCCGGTGGCCCCGGCCGGCTGGTTTCGTTGGCGCCCTGCCCCGTGCGGTCGGCGCTACGCTGGTCTCGGTCTGTGGGCGTTGGGCCTGGGGCGCGTGGCCCGGGTCTGCTTGCCTGGTGAGAGGAGCGGCCGGTGGATAAGCGGATCGCTGTGGGTGTCGGGTTCTGTTCGCTTGTGGTGGTGTGTTTTGTGGCGGTGAGTGTTCAGGCTGCGCCCAGCAATTACGTGCGGCCGGGGGCGGAGGGCGGCTGGGTTGATTTGTCGGGCGTGGATTTCAGCGAGGATATCGCGCAGCTGGACCCGGTGGTCTTCGTTCATTATCCGGGGCAGTTGCTCGCCCCGGCGGAGGCGGGCGAGCCGGGCGGGGACGCGGTGGCGTCTTTCGGCACTTATCGGGCGCGCGTGGTGTTGCCCGGGCCGGGTGTTTACGCGATGTCGCAGACCGCGAACGATATGGCTTTGCGGGTGATGGTAGACGGGCAGGTGGTCGGGGAGCATGGCCGGGTGGGGCGGACCGCCGGGGAGAGCCGCGCTTTGGCCGGGCCTTTCATCACCGCGTTTTACGCCGCCGGTGCGGATGTCGAATTGTCTTACCAGTATTCCGGGTTCGTTCGCCACTACGGGCCGCCGAGCGTCAATTTGGGTACTTTCAAGCTAATCGTGGCGCAGCAGGAACGCTTGGCGTTGCGGGGCACGCTGTTCGCGGCGTGTCTGCTGATGGTGGCCCTTATGGCGCTGGGGCTGTACGTGTTCTTGGGCGTTGAGAAGGCTTTCCTGTGGTTCTCGTTGTCCTGCTTGGCGCTGATGATCCACTCGAGCACGCGGGGGGCGATGCTGTTGACGCTGCTGTGGCCGATCGGCTCGGCGGCGTTGGCACGGGTCGAGTACTTGACGCTGTTGTGCGTGATGTGCGCGTTCTTCCTCTACGCGGAGGCTGTGTTCGGCCGCGCCGGGCGCGCGGCCGTGCGCCGTGTCGGGGCGGTCGGGCTGGTCTTGTACGCCGTGGGGGTGTTGTCGCTGCCGCCGTTGGTGTTCACCGCGATGCGGGTGTGGTTCTTGGGGTTCGCGGCGGCGTTGGCGGTCTACTTCAGCGTGGCGCTGGTGTTGGACCTGGGGAGGCGGCGGACGCGGGCCGGGGCAGGCAGGGGCTCCGCCCCGGCCCGGAACGCCGGGGGCGCGGGCGGCGTTCGCGGCGGCGCCGGCGGTGCGGCGGCCGGGGGCACCGCGGGGCCGGGCGCGGTGGCGGAGCGGAATCTGGTGTTGGCGGCGGTGTTGCTGATGGTGGGGGTGACGCTGTCCGAGGAGGCCGTGTGGAGCCGGGTGCTGCCCGACCGGCTGGGTGACGGCGTTTTGACGGATTGCGCGATGATCGGTGTGGTCCTCCTCAACGCGATGGCTCTGGGCTTGCACGCAGTGCGCGCCAAGCGGGAGCTGGGGCGGGCCCAGTCGCGCGAGCGGGAGTTGCGGGAGGCGAACCGCGTGTTGGACGAGTTGGGCGCGGCCAAGACGAGGTTCGTGTCGAACATCAGCCATGAGATGCGAACGCCGCTGACGGTCGTGTCCGCCAACGCGCAGCTGTCGAAGGCGCTGCTGATGGCGGACGCGGACAAAGCCGAGATCGCCGAGCGGCTGGACGTGGTGGACGGCGAGGCGCGCCGCCTGGCCCGCATGGTCGGCGAGGTCCTCCGGTTGAGCATGGTCCAGGAGGGCGCCAAGGGCTTCGCGCGGGTCGACCTGCGGGGTGTCCTGGAGACGGTCGCCGGGGTCTACAGGACTTTGTTGGAGGAGAACGGCAACGCGTTGCGACTGGATCTGCCGCGCGACCTGCCCCACGTCCGGGGCGACGCGGACGGGCTGGTGCAGGTGTTCGTGAACCTGCTGGCCAACGCCAACGCGCACACCCGGGACGGCGAGGTGGCGATCCGCGCGGGCCGCGTGGGCGGGGAGGTCGTGGTGGCTGTGGCGGACACGGGAACCGGCATCGCGCCGGAGCTGCTGGCACGCGTGTTCGAGCGAGGCCGCTCCGGCGACCCGCGGGGCGCGGGGGTGGGGTTGGCGGTCAGCAAGATGGTCGTGGAGCGGCACGGCGGCCGGATCGACGCGGCGAGTCCGCCCGGCGCGGGCGCGACCGTCACCCTGGTGCTGCCCGCCCTTGAGGGCGGGGAGGGCTGATGCGGCGCGGGAAGATCTTGCTCGTCGAGGACAACCTGGAGATCCAGCGGGCGAACGCGCGCCTGCTGCAGCTGAGCGGCTACGCGGTGGCGACGGCGTTCGACTTGGCCGGGGCGAGGGCCGCGGTCGCCAGCGCGGCCCCCGACCTGGTGGTGCTGGACATCCTGCTGCCGGACGGCAGCGGCGTCGCCTTTTGCGAGGAGATCCGGCGGGTGACCGACGTGCCGGTCTTGTTCTTGAGCGCTTTGGGGGAAACCGGCGACGTTGTGGAGGGGCTCCGCGCCGGCGGCGACGACTACCTGCCCAAGCCCTACCACTACGACGAGTTGACGGCCCGGATCGAGGCGTTGCTGCGGCGCGCCCGCCCAGTGTGGGCCCCGACCGTCAGAGTGGGTTTGATCGAAGTCGACCTGGTCTCGCGCCGCGCCTCGGCGAACGGCCGGGACTTGCTCCTCGCCCCCAAAGAGTTCGCCTTGCTGGAGATACTGGCCCGGCGGGCGGGCCAATACGTCTCCGGCGCGGAGTTGTATGAGCGCGCCTGGGGCATGGACCCCGCCGACGACGTCCGCACGGTCTGGGACCACATGTCGAGGCTGCGGCGCAAAATCGGGGCGAACGCGGGCGTGCGCTTCGAAAACGCCCGCGGCAAGGGCTACCGAATAACCGCCCAGCCCGGCCAATAACCCCCACACCCGCCGGTCAGGCGGACACGGGCACCGGCCCGCTCCGACCGCGCCGCCCAACAGTTCGCTGGCGCGGCCAGCCGGCCCCGCCCCGAAACGCCTAAACCCGCGCCCGCCAAGGAGTCATAGCCCACCCGGAAGCCAACCTCGACAAAATACGAGGTTCACCGCTGGGCTCCCCCACGCCGGGAACCCTAACCTTGCGACTGTCATGAATGCGGCCGCGCCGGCCGGCGGGGGAGGCGCGCCCGGCCGTTCCCTTGACGCCCACCCCACATTGAGGAGCGGTTCCACCAGCTCAAAGGCTGCGCTCCCGTACGCCTGCAAGAACCGAAGGAGATCTCGGATGAACACCATCCCCCTCAGGGCGTCCCGCTGGGCCGCCTGTCTAGCGGTGGCTGTGGCCGCGACCGGCGGCGTAATCGCCACCACCGTGGCGCCGGCCCCGACAGCGCTCGCGGGCACGCAGCCTGCCGGCAGTGTCAATGCCAGCCTCAACGCGCTTAGCGCGTTGGGCTTCTCAACTGACCCGGAGGATCTGGCCGGCTATGACAGCAACCGTGGCGCCTACCAGAACAACCCCTTCGGCTCGCGCGAGGGCACGTTCGGCACCAACTACGACGAGCGGCTGACCATCACGCAGAACGGGTCCGAGATGTCCGTTGGGCTGAGCGACTTCGCCCAGCGGGACACAAAGTGGCTGACGGAATCCGCCAACGGCTTTTTCAGCTCAGATGAGCAGGTGATCTCCTCGGTGACGACATCGTTCCTGCCGTACCAGGCCGAGGCTTCGGAGCTGACCCGGCCCCAGCAGGCGGTCGCGGTGGTGTACGCCGCCGTGGTAGGGGGGAACACCGAGGTCCGTTTGCGGGTGCTGGACTTCACGGACAGCGCCACCGCCCCCAAGACGGCGGCGCTCAACGCCAGCTTCCCCTTGGGGCCGGGGGTTCTGGCCCGGGTGAACGGTGTGCCGCGATCAGATCTGGTGTTGAACATGCTGGCCGTGCAGACCACCGATTTCACCGGCGACGGCCTGGCTGACTTGCTGGTCAACCTTCCGGCGGTGGACGCCGCCGGCAACTTGGTCTCCCCGGTGGGCCGACTGGTGGTGTTGGAGCGCGCCCCCGGCACCTATGTCGACCGGGAGGATGCCTGGACCGTCCACGACGCGCCGAATGAGGGCTTCACGCCGGATGAGTTGGAGGTCGTCGACTACACGGGGTCCCTTGACGGGGTAGAGGACGGCACCGCCGCGCCGAACATGGTCTCGCTGACCACCGGCGACGTGAACGGCGACGGCGCCGATGACGTGCTGGCGGCCTTCTCCTATTTCGAGACGATCGACGGCCAGGGCTACACCGAGTCCCATGCCACCGGCGACCGGAAGCGGCTCTACGCGCGCGCCTCGCTGAGCTATCAGCTAGTTGGGTTGGCCGGACGCACGGCCAGCGGCGCCGGGCCTGTTCCCTCGGTGTTCATAGACCAGACTCCCGCCACGCAGCAGCCCAAGCGCCCAGGTGTGTTGGTGACGCGGAACTTCGGGTCGATCGACCTCGACACGTCCGGCTCCGCCGCCAGCGATGTGCAGGTCATAGTGGCCGGCACGGGCGAGCTCCAAGCCGTCGGAAACACCGAGTGGGTCGCCTCTACCACGCAGGTGGGCATCTTCGCCTACCACGCCTTGGACGCGACCACCGGCGAACTCAAACCGCTTCCCCACCAGCGCCTTGGCGGGTCCATCCCTGGAGCGGAACTCAACTACGACCTGTACACCGCTCAGTTCCGACGAGGCGCCTTCCTGCGGGCGATCGCTGATGACCCGGATGCTCCCGGCTGGTTCGAGTTTGTCGAATACACCAGCGAGAAATCGGTCGTGGATAGCGCCCGTGAGCACAGCACCTATTTCGGCAGGGAGAACCTGCCGACGGCCATCGCCGAGATGGAGTTGGACAACCAGGAGCCGGCCAGGGGCCAAGACGGCTACAGCGGCTACCAAGGCGGCATTGGGCTGTTCACAGACGGTTCGATCACCCCGATCGGCCGCCGCCAGCAGACAATCACCCGCGATGGAGGCACACCGGATGACCCATCGGATGACACCACCGAGCAATTCTGGTACTTGCACGTCGGAGGAGATCAAGTCCAGAATAACGCGTTTTACCAATCGCCGGTGGGTTTGCTGTACTACTGTGGGGACTACTCCGACAACCGGGCCGGCAGCGGGCTCGGCACCAAGGACTGGTACATCGACACGGTCGAACGGTGCGTCTACGCGTACGCGAAGATGGAATTCGGCGGTGGGTCGTTGACCTCAAATGCCAATACAGACCTGTACAGTGCTTCGAGCGCCTACTGGGACAACACCTACGCTGATAAGTGGACCCGCTCGGTTTACACCGCCGGGAACCAGGAATACGGCGGGCAGCATCGCACCGACTTCATCCACGGCGTGCAGTCCGGGGCGGTCGAGGGCAGCGATGAATCGATCAAGTGGTATCCCTTCGGTCACATCCGAGACGCGGACAAGTGGTGGTACTGCGAGCAAGAGCTTTTCAGCTGGGAGGATATCCGTGGCACGGGCGGCTGCTTCTTCACCAGGGCCGCCGCGCTGAAGGAACAGGTGCAGTATTTGCTGACACCGGCGACGCCGACCGCGACAGACTTGAGCCCGGACGCGACCGCCGCCAAGCTGGTCTTCCTGGACGGAATCGCGGACTTTGACGACGGCCAAGGTTCCAACTATCTCGGAGAGGACCATCGGTTCCGGGACGAGGGCAAGCAACAGAGGTACCTCAACTACATCGCCGACCGGGAGGATGAGTGCCAGCGTTTCAGCCAGTGCATGCAGACCCTGGTGCTGGGGGCGAAGACCGAGAATCTGAACACGCCCCAGGGTAAAGACCTGGTGTCGGTGCTGTTCCCGGCGGATATCGACGCCGTCACCTACTACTACAAGTACTACCAGGTGGAGTACTCCGAGCCTTCGGTGATCGCGCTGCTGGCCGCGCCGCCACGGTTCAAAGATTTGGAGGCCTTGGATGACGGCGACGCCTTCTCAGACTCCTCGACCAGTTTCTCGCTGAGCACCGGAAGTTCGCAGGAGACCACTTCCACCGGCACCCTCACCGCTGGAATCTTCGCGGAGTACGACCATAGCATTTCGGTCTTCGGCATTAAACTGGCCACATTCAAGGCTTCGGTGGAGGCCACTTACACACACGAATGGGAGCGGGCCAAGCAGACGTCCCGGACCACAACCACCACGTTCTCCACCCACCGGGGCGAGGACACCGTGGCCCTGACGGTCATCCCCACCGACGCCTACTACTTCGACGTGGCCGTACCGGACGGCAAGGGCGGGGTCGGCGTGGCCAGTACCTTTGCCATCAAGGCGCCGTACGCGCCCATCACCACCGCCTGGGAAGTGGGGTATTACAACGAGATCGCGGAACGCTACGGCTTGCCTCAGATTGGCGACGACGTGATCAAACACACGGTGGGGCGCCCGGAAACCTATGCGCAGTACGCGGACGACCCAAGTTTCACCGAGAAGGCCGACTTCTACGTCACCCCCGGCTACGGCACCGCTTCAACGGCGCAGGAGTTGACGTTCGGCGAAGAGAGCACCCAGGGGTCCACCAACGGTTTCAACATCACCACCTCGGTCTGCGCCGGCGGTGGCGGTGCCTGCGTGGGCGTGACTGCCGGCGGAGGCTACACTGAAGGGCGCTTCTACACCGATTTCACTGAGACCACCTTCGCCGGGGAACAGAAGTCCCTGCCGCGCGACCCATCTTGGCCAGCCGGTAGAGAACCCTACAGGTTGTCCTGGCGGCTGCAGGCCAAGTACATCGACTGGCCCAGGGCGGTCTACGACCAGTGCGACTCCTGCGGCGAGGGCTATATGGCCACCTACCCCCAATTCCCGTACATCACCTACGGGGTCAAACAGGTCCGATCTGGCCCCGCCCTGCCGGACAACCTGCGGGTCAACGGGGCGACCAGCCGCTCGGTCACGTTGGCCTGGGAAAACCCGGTCGACCCGGCGAATGAGGCGACCCACTACCAGGTCTATGTCGACGAGGGCTACGGCCTGCAGACCTTGGAGAGTTGGCGCGTCCCCGCGACCGAGACCGGTTTCGCGGTCAACGGCCTAGCGCCGGAGACCACGTACGGCTTCGCCTTGGTGGCGGAGAACGAGAACGCTTTGTCTCCGTTTGATCGGTCTGTCATGTCGACTTCGGTCAGCGCGCGCACCAAGGTGTTCGGCACCAGTTCCCCGGTGGTTCACATGGACACACCCCTGGTGGTGGTGCCAATCGGGGCCTCAGCCCGGCTCGGGGTAAGCGTGGAGCCGGTTGGCGCTGATCTGAACGCCGTCTCCTACCAGTGGGAGCGGGCAAGCGACCAGGGCTGGGTGACACTGACCGGCGCCACCCAGGCGACCCACAGGTTGGACCCGGTGGGGGCGGGAGACTTCGGCATGTACCGCTGCGTGGTGACCGAGCGGATCAGTGGCAAGCCCGTGATGGTCTACTCCGCGACAGCCGAAATCCGGCAGGGCAAGGCCCGCGCCCCGTTGGGTCTGCGGGCCGAGGCCGCCGATGGCGCCAAACGGGTGGACCTCAACCACTACATAACGCTGCGGGCGGACCTGGCGGACATCATGCCCGCGCTGCCGCCCACAGGCCTCATCAAGGTGCACGTCACCGGGCCGGAAGACTTCTTAGAGGAGCTGAGTTTCCGCATCACCGCCACGCAGGGCGAGTTGGTGGCGGGTGCCGAATCCCGGTGGGGGGCGCGCCGGTGGAACGCGGACAGCGGCACGGCTTACCTGCCCGTGGGCGACTACCAGGCGTGGGCGAGCTACGAGGGCGACACGTCCTATCAGGCGGCGACCAGCCCCACGGCCCAGTTCACGGTCTACGACTCCGACGCGGAGCCGCCCACCGCGATCCACACCGTGGAGGCGAGAGCCGAGGCCGGGGGCAGTATCAACCCGGCCGGGGAGACACCGGTGACGGACGGCAATAGCCTGACCGTCACCGCTGTTCCCGCCGAAGGATACGTGTTCACCGGATTCACGGTGGATTCCGCGTCGGCGCCGGTGACGGGTTCGGATTCGTACACGTTCACCGCGGTGGGGGCAGACCACCAGATCGAAGCCCACTTCTTGGAGGCCCTGGACACCGCCGACCAAGTGGTGGCGTTCGACGGCAATCCGCACCACTACCAGGTGCGCCTGGCAGATCCCTCCTCCGGGTTGGCTCCCGCCAGCTTCGCCCTCAGCTACGAGCTGGTCGGCGAGCCAGTCGCGGTGCCCACCGCAGTCGGCACGTACACGGTGCATCTGACCCGGCCGGCCGATTCGGTGGCCTCGGCGATCGACGTCACCCTCCCCACGGGCTTGACCATTGTGGGTGCCGTCCCGGCCGCCCCTGGCACGCCAACCATCGCGGAAAGCGGCGACCAGGGGGACACCATCACGGTCACGTGGGCTCCGTCCGCGCACGATGGCGGCCTGGGACTGTCGTATTACCAGGTCACCTTGGTGGGCGCCGACGGCACCGAGATCAGCCAGGTGGTCAATCCGGGGGCGACGACCGCCGTGTTCAACCAGTTGGCGCCGGGGGCTTACACCGCCACCGTCGAGGCGACCAACGCCATGGGGAGTTCCAGCGCGTCGGAGCCGTCTGAGCTGCTCGGGATTGGCCAAGCGACTGTCCAACGCTTGGTGGTCAGCGTCCAAGCCACGGCGCTGGCCAAAGGCGAGCCGGTGGTCGCCACCGTCGAGGGATTCGACCAATACGGCAACTCTCTGGGCGACCTGACCCACGAGGCGGTCCTGACGACCGAGACTCGGGCGGTGTTCGTTGAGGGCACATCGACGCTCAGCCGGTTCGTGTACACCATCTGGGCCACCTACCAGGTGCCCGGGACTTACACGGTGTTGACCTCCGCGCCGGTCGAGGTCGAGGTCTTCGACCCGGCCTCGCTCGTGGTGGCGGTCTCTGGGACCGCCCGAGTGGGTGAGACGCTCCTGGCCCACAGCCTGATCGATTGGCCGCTGGAGTTGCAGTGGGTGCGCGACGGGGTCGACATCCCCGGCGCGACCGACACGAGCTACAAGCTCACCGCAGCCGATGCGGGCACCGCCATCGCCGTCCGGGCCACCGCCGACTACGGCTCCGGGGAACTCGTCAAGACTTCGGAGCCGCTGGTGATTGGCCGGGCTTCACCGACGCTGACCGCGGCCCTGGTCAAACAGTCCGTCACCACCGAGGAATGCGCCCAGGTTGTGGTCCAAGTGGCAGCCGAAGGCGTGGAGGACATCGACGGAGAGTTGACGGTGACCGTGGGCGATGTGACGGCCACTGGGCAGGTGAGCAACTCCGAGGGCACGGTCACCCTGCCGCTGTTGCCTGCCGGGACGTATGAGGTCAAGATCACCTACGGGGGCTCAACGGCGGTTGAGCCGGCCTTCACGGTGATCCGGAGCCTGACCGTCACCCAGGCCCCCGGCACGGACCCGCCGAGCACGGACCCGCCGGGCACCGACCCGCCGGGCACCGACCCGCCGGGCACCGACCCGCCGGGCACCGACCCGCCGGGC
Source organism: Bifidobacteriaceae bacterium (assembly GCA_031281585.1). NCBI lineage: Bacteria > Bacillati > Actinomycetota > Actinomycetes > Bifidobacteriales > Bifidobacteriaceae > Bifidobacteriaceae bacterium. Next base: position 17,360 of record JAITFE010000061.1, read on the forward strand.
ACGGACCCGTCGAACACCGACCCGCCGGGCACGGAGCCGTCGAACACCGACCCGCCGGGCACCGACCCGCCGGGGAGCAACCCGCCAGGCACGGACCCGCCGGGGGCCAACCCGCCGGGGAGCAGGGCACTGCCGGTGACTGGCTCAGGCAGCTTGATCCCGCTGGCCGGCGCCGCCGGGGGCCTGCTGGTGGCTGGCTGGCTGCTGATGGCGGCGGCCCGCCGCCGGCGCCGCATGGCATGAGGCGGGCGGGGCTGGGGGCCAGGGATGGGCTGTCCTTCGTCCCCCCAGCTCCGCCTACATTCTCCGAGCTAGCGGCGCGCCTTGGCCACACCCCGTGGCCGGCGCGCCGCAGCCCGGGGAATAAGCAAGAACGGAAACCTCGCCGGGTGGTCGGCCCTGCTGGAAGACCAGGTCGCGTTCGACGCCGCGTCGGACGGCCGCTTCCCGCTGATCACAAACACCGATCCGAGAGACCTCTCGATCCGGTCAGCGTGGGGGTGAGCAAATCCTTGCCCTGATCCAGAGCAAAGACCCCCGTAGGCCGCGACCGGCCGACGATCAAAGAAGGAGCTGATCCGCACGCCCGGAAGCGGGCCACCTTCGAACGACCACGAGTCGCCCACGCCAGGCTGCGGGGATCGACCTGGGAACCCCTGGCCCAGACGCGTTGAGGGCTGGCCAGCGCCCCACCTGGCCTCAAGGCCCGACAGCCTCCCCAGCCCGGGCCATGCCGCACCCGGCGACCAGGGACGGCCCCGCCGGATCGCCTGCCCGCCCAGCGCCGCCACCGAGGCGGCGTTGACAACCAACGAGTTCCCGCCCGCCGCACACCCCGAAGCCGCCCAGACGCCGCGAGGCGCTGCACCTGCCTCTGCGACATCCAGACGCCGGGCCGCTTCAGCCGTCACCATGTCCACGAAAGCAATAATGGCCGCCTGGGCGACGGATAATGCGCGTGGGCCGCGCGAGGAAGCGGAAAGCCGAGCCACAACGCACCTACCGCTCGGACCGGCCGCCCTTAGCTGGCTGTTTGACCATTGCGAGCGGCGGCTGATACCGTTGCGCCAACCTGCCAGCCACCGGCAGTGCCGCCCCGCCATGAGTTAACGGGTGGCGTTGCCCGATCAGTTTTCAAGGTGCCCGATTATGCGTTTCTTCGCCCATTCGCCTCATCCGAAATCCGATAGCCGTTTGCCACTTAACACCGGTCTGGAACCACCCGTCCTGGCGGGGCGGCCGCGCGGACGGCGTTGGCTGTTGAGAGGCGGCGGCTTTGTGCTGGCTGCGGCCCTGGGCCTGGCGGCCTTTGTGCTGCCAGCCCAACGCAGCGCCGCAAACGCGAGCGGGTTCTACATGGAGAAGACGGTGTTCGGGCCGAACGAAGAGGTTTGGATCATGACCGGCCAACTGAGCTCAGGCTGCGACGGCTGGGTTTCGACGGTCTCCGACCTTTTCGTGGTTCCGCACGGCAGCGTGTCCGGCGGGGGAGGGCTAAGCGACGTCTCCGGCAATCCCAACACTGTTATCAGCTCCTCATTGGGGAGCTCCATTTTCATGGTCGGGATTGGCTGGACGGCGCCTGGAGGCACAATCGGCCCGGGCACCTATGACATAGTCGAGGATGTTTGCCAAGATGGGCAATTCAACGCCGGCGAAGATTCGATCCTCAGCCCAGCGTTCACAGTCACGGGAGTCAACCCGCTGAACCCGCCGTCGATCGAAAGCACGCAAGAAATCCAGGCTATGAAGACTGCGGCCGGCAAGCAGGCCACTCATTACGAGAACCTGGCCGAGGGCTGGGACTGGTTCTGGTTTGTTTACGGTATGACCCGCCTCCCGAATGTTGTGGACGGCGCGGACGCCGCGGTTAAGACGCTGATCGACATGGCAACTTGCTCAAGGATGCCCAGCGTTTGGGGGTACGTGTGCCTTGCCGCGGTGTTACGGATGGACAACCGCACAGGCGTGGAGGATCTTCGCGGCATACCGTCCAGCTTCGGCAGGCACCAGGCGCGGGTGTACCGGGGGATCGAAGCGGACCCGCCAGACCCTGACTACGCCGATCCGGTGACGTTGACCCAGGTGGAGGCTTTGGGCACGGGCGAGGGCACCCAGCTGCAAAGGGCCTTCCAAGAGTTGTATTACGCCCAATACGAGGAAGGGACAGCCGCTGAGGCGTTCCTGCACGCGTTGGAACGGTATCAAGGGGCGCAACAGGCCCCGGACGCGGCCGCCGCGTTGGCGCAGGCGCGGGCGGCGTCCAACTACGCCCGCCAGGCGATCGCGGGCATTGGCGCGCAGGCTTCCGCCCGCCAGGCCTTGCTGGGCCTGGAACAGGCGCAAGGCACTCCACTGATCAGCGCCGACATGGCGGCCACGCTGACCGAGATCCACGAAAGACTGGCAGGTGGCGGGTCCCTCACCGCCGAGGAGGTCACCTCTCTTGAGGGCTACGGCCTAGGCCCGGCGCAGCGGCAGGAGTTCGTGGCCGCAGTTGTCGACGATGCCGCTCTGGCCTCCCCGTACATGTCGTTGACCGAGTTAGACGCCGCGTCTTCGGCCACCGAGGCGACCCTGGTCACGGCCTACCAGAAAATGATTGGCCTTTTTGACGGCATAGCGGACCAATTGGAGACGGCTTTGGCTGACGCGAGTCTGCCCGCTCATCCGGCCGTCGCCCTGAGCGGACCCGCGGCAGTCGTGGTGGGCGGGACCGTGACGGTCGCGGCCGCCACCGACGCTGGCAACACTGTGGCTTGGGACACCGACGCGGACGGGGCGTTCGACGACGGGACTGGGACGACGGCATCGGCGGTGGCGGGCCATTTGGGCGCCAACCCGGTGGGCGCTTTGGTGACGGACGCGGCCGGGCGCCAATCGGTGGCTTATCACCTGGTGACGGCCAGCTACTCGGCTTCTCATCCTTTGGCGGTGGCGACGAACCCCGTGGCGGGCGGTGCGGTGAGGGTCGCCAACGGCGAAAAGGCGAGCTTCGATGTCACTCCGGGCCACACGGACGGGTTGGCGGTGACCGTGGCCTGGTATGTGAACGGCCAGGCGGCCGGCACAGGCAACCACCTTGAGGTGGTGGGCCGCTCCACCGCGCCGAACCAATACGTTGAGGCGAAATTGACGGACGTGAACGGCGTCTCAGAGTGGCTCCTTTGGGAAGTTGTGACACCCGCCGCGAGCGGGGCCTCCAACCTGATAGCTGGATTCACGTCCCAGGCTTCGAACGGCCTGGTCGATGTGGCCTGGGACCGGGTGGGCGGCTCCGTGGCGGACGTGTCAAGCAACTACTCCAGCGGCTGGGACGCGCCGCTGGCGATTTCCGCACCGGGCTCGTGGTGCACAGCCTACGGCGCGACTCAGGACCAGTGGATCACAATCGACCTGGGCGCCGACTGGGCGCTGACGGAGGTGCGGCTAACCCCGTATTCGTCCTACTACATGCCGGACAGCGTGGTCTGGTCGGTCGGCGACGCTCCCACCGGGCCGTTCACGGCGTTCGCCAGCGGCTCGTTTGCCACTGCGGGCGTGGCAGAGACTTGGGCCGCCCCGAACGGGACGCATGGCCGTTACCTGCGGCTTGACATCCCCAAGGTGGCGGGCAGCGATCCGTACATTTGCCTAAACCGGATCGAAGCGATGACGGGTCAACTCGGTGGGGCGGAAGTGGCCTTCCGCGATGCCTCGACCGGTCCCGTGGCGGTGACTGGGTGGTCTTGGAGCTTCGGCGACGGCTCAACCTCAACCGAGGCGAATCCGACCCACACGTACGCCGCGCCGGGCACATACCAGGTGTCCTTGAACGCGCTGGACGCGAACGGGACCAGCACGGTCTATCAGCGGCGCCAGGAAGTGGCCGAGCCGGTCACCCCCACCGTTGTCTGGCCGACCGATCTGGTCGAACGGCAGTACGGAACCCTTACGATCGACACCACGGGGCTGGCTTCATACCGCGTGGACTGGGGTAACGGCGTTTCGATCACCGACCAGACCGCCGCGTCGTGGGGGACTACCACAGCCATCTCCTCTCTGAACCCCAACTACGCGGACAGCGGCACCTATCAGGTGACCGTCACAGGCAAGGACGTGTTTGGCCGGGCGACTGGTCCCGTCACGCAAGCGGTGACAGTGGCGAACCAGGCGCCGACCGTGTCTTTGGTGGCCGCGCACGAAGTGTTCGGCGGTCAGCCATGGAACCCCGGCCTGTACGTTTGGGACGCGGACGGCGACCTGCCGACTTTGACGTGCAATTGGGATTACGGGGATGGCGCCACGGCGAGCGGGGTGTGCTCCGCTCTTTCGGCCGCGCAGGGCCATGCCTACTCGCCCGGCACCTACACGGCCACTGTGACCGTCACAGACAAGGACGGCGGCCAGGTGCAGGCCTCGGCGACGGTGGTGGTCAAAGCCTCGCATTATGTGAACGTGTACCCGGTGGCGGGGACCGCGACGGCGGACAGCGTAATCATGCGGGTGAAGGTGTGGAATTGGTTCGATTGGACTGAGGCCGCGGGGGTCGAGGTGGAGTTGTCGGTCGGTTCGACCGTGGTGTCGGTGACGACGGACGCGCACGGTCTGGCGGAGGCGCGGGTGCCCCGTGTTGTGGGTGCGCCGGTGGAGGCGGAGGTGGTGTCAGCGCCCGGCATGACCGCCCCGCAGGGTTCCGATTCCAATGACTTGTCCATGATCGGCAAGCCGCAGGGCGACGTGGTGTTCCTGGTGGACGATTCGGGTTCAATGGGCGGCGCGATTGAAAGCGTGAAGAACAACATTGACTTCATCGCGGACCGGTTGGGCGCCGCCTTGGACTATCAGATCGGGATCATGCCGCTGGACTACGCCGGTTCAGGGCCGCGCATCTTGACGCCGGCGACCGATTCCCTGCCGTGGGTCCATAATGCGGTCGCCAAACTCAACGCTTCGGGCGACGGCGAGTTGGGCCCAGACGGGATCGTTTCGGCTTTTGATTCCAGGACCGGTTTGCGCGCGGAGGCGGCGAGTTGCCTGGTGTTGGTGGCGGACGAGCCGACCCAGTGGTATTCGCACACGGTGGCCGAGGCCACTCAGGCATTGGCTGACAACGACGCGACGTTGTTCTCGATCGTGACGATGACCGCGAACGCCCGCAATCAGGAGTACCGGGACATGGCGACGGGTTCTGGCGGCGCGGTGTTCGACATCGCGGAGTTCGTGAAGGATCCGCAGCCGTTGTTGGACGCTTTGACGACTCAGTGCGTCGCTTCGGTTGTTGAACGCCCGGATTTGTCGGTGACGGTGGGCGACGGCCTGGCGGAGGTGACGCAGGACGGTTCGGGCGTTCACACGGTGGTGGTGTCGAACGACGGCATGGTGGACGCGACCGGCGTGGCGTTGACGTTGGACGTGACCGGCCCGGCCAGCCTCGGCGCGGTGTCTGGTTCCGGTGTGGCGACTCCGTTGCCGGGCGGGGGTTCGCAGGTGGCGTGGCCGGGGTTCGCCTTGGCGGCGGGGGCGACCGCTTCTTTCACGGTCGCTTGGTCTCCGGCCGCCGGCGCCGTGCCGGGCGACCTGGTCGAGGTCGTGGCCCGGGTCGCTGACGACGGTTTGAATGGCGCGGATTTGTCGCCGGCGAACAACACCGCGTCTGATTCGACGGTTGTGGTGGCGACCCCGGGTCA
>JAITFE010000062.1 GCA_031281585.1 Bifidobacteriaceae bacterium
CTCGCCGGCCACCCCAGGTTCCACATGCACTTCACCCCCACCTACTCCTCCTGGCTCAACCAGGTGGAAAGGTTCTTCGGGTTCGTCACCCAAGACCTCCTCCAACGCTCCGACCACCGCTCCGTCCAAGCCCTCGAGAAGGACATCCGCGACTGGGTCGCCGCGTGGAACGAGAACCCGCGTCCGTTCATCTGGACCAAGACCGCCGAGCAGATCCTCACCTCTATCGCAAGATTATTACAGCGAATTAACGGCGAGGGACACTAGAACGCGTGAAACGCCGTTCGGGATGGGTGCGGTGGCGGGTGTCGGCCGTTATGGGCCGGTCGGGTCTTGGCTGGCGTTGAGTTCCCGCAGGTAGCGGTTCTGTTCTTCCTCGAGCACTTGGTAAAGCGCGAGCTCCCGGCCGAGAGTTGCCTCTTCGCAATTGCCGCTGGCCCCGTCCGGGCAGGGCAGTTCGAAAGCGATGTCCGGGTTCTGCCCGGCGATCCGCCAGTACTCGTCTTCCGGCAGGTCGGGGTCTTCGGCTTGGGCGCGGTCCGCCTCGGCCCGCGCCGCGCTGTCGAAGGTTGGGCAGACGGCGACCAGCGTCCTCAACTGGTCGGGCGTGATTTCGCCGGGCAGGACCGCCGAGGGGTATGTGTCCCAGTTGTCGGCCACGGGAGGGTCCGGGTCGCGGGCCGCCGGGTATCCGTTCTCCCGTGCGCACGCCGCCCACTCGGCTCCCGCCGCCGCAGCGGCGGCCTTCTCCTGCAGTTCCTTGGTCGGGTCCGCCAAAGACTCCGGCCTGGAGTAGCCCGTGTTGGCGGAGCATTCCAGCCAGGCGTCGGTGCGGTCCACGCCCTCAACGATCACCCACCGGACGTCGCCGGGGGCTGACCCGGCGGGCTCGCGGGCGGCCCCCAACTCCTCGAACCCCATGACCGTCGAGCGGATCTCTTCCGAGGAGAGGTCCTGCCCGCCGCCGAGCGTGCAGCCGTCCACCCAGCACAGTTGCCACAAGGGCCCACCCTCTTCGGGCAGGACCGTCAACTGGCGCGCGTCGTCCCCAAGCTCCCGCGTCTCCGCGGTCACATCAGCGTCGGCCAAGCACCCGACCATCGCCTCCGCCGCAGCCCGCTGCGCCTGGGCGTCCGCCACGGGCGCCTCCGACCCGCCGCCCATTGAGGCGACGCGATCCTCCGACCCGGAGCACCCGCCGGCGACAGCCGCCACCAGGCAACAGGCCGCCCCCGCCAGCGTCCGGAAACGGCGCCGCCTGCCCCGGGGGGAATTGTTGACGCGGGTCATCCCGCCCCTCCCAAGCCTTCGACGTGCTTGACGGTCTCCGCCAGCAAAGCGTCCCAACGCGACAGCAGATCAGGCTCGGAGCGCCGCAGTTCCTCCCAGGTCGCCTCAGCCCGCGCCTTCGACCAAGCCCGCAACAGGCCCGACGAGTGCTTGCAATTCGCCGATGCGACCGCCGCCGCCTTCTCAGTCTCAGTGGGAGAGTCGCCGGGGAAGGCCTCAGCCATTGACCAGGGATCCGGGTAGTCGTACCCGGCCGCGGCCATGCACTCGCTCCACGCGGCATACCCGTCCCGCACCGCGCTGCCGTCTTCGACTTCGCTGGCAACCAGCAGCAACTGATAAGCCTTTTCGCGAAGGCCGTCCATGTCCGCCCAGTTCGGCGTAACCGAATCCAGGGCCGCACCCAAGCACGAGTCCGGGTCGTAACTCCCCACGACCGCACCGTCCGAGTCCCGGACGTCAACTGTGGCCGCGCCGTTCAGAGCCGCCGTGTAGCCCTCATCAGGGGACGGGAACTCGTGTTCCAACTGGTGCACGGACGCCATCCAAAGGGCCGATCTCACCCCGTTCGCCCGCGCCGAGTCCGGATCGGTCACGCCGTAAACATATTGGGCCTGCTCACGGACAAAAGCCCACGGGAAGGCCCCGCCCTGATATTCGTAACCACGCTCGGCCATGCACTGGGTGATCGCGGCCTCGCCCGCCTCCTGGATAAGGTTCGCCGCCGACTCGTCCGGATAAATGACGCGGTCCACCGGATTCGCCCACGCGCCCTCGATCAGCTCGGATTCGGTCAACTCCACCGAGTCAGCCGGCTCCGAACACCCGGCGGGGACCAGAGCCACGGCCGCAAGTCCGGCCAACGCCGCCAGCCCCCCGGCCGCAGTCCGCGGGCGCCCACGCGAGCCGTGCCGCCGTTGTTCCGTGAGGCGGCGGCCGAGGACCGCCTTCACACGGTTCGCTTCGGCCCCCGAACTCCCTTGTCGTCGCGCCATTGGCCAAACGTAACGAGCCACCGCGCGAAGGGAGTCGTCCACCGGACCGATCGACAGCGGCCGGCGGTCCTACCCCAGCATGACGCTTTGCGAGCCCCTACCCATCGACCACGCCGGTTTGCGCCCTACTGGGCGCAGATTGCGTGGTCGACGGCCCGGACGGGAAATGGGGGGCGCCCCCGCGTCCGTCAGCTTTCGGCCGGGGTTAGCTTCGCCAGGATCAGGTCGCGGACGCGGGCCGCGTCCGCCTGGCCCCGCGTGGCCTTCATCACCGCGCCCACAATCGCGCCGGCGGCTTGGACCCGGCCGGCCCGGATCTTGTCCGCCACGTCCGGCTGGGCCGCCAAAGCCGCGTCGATGGCCTCCGCCAGCGCCGCGTCGTCGGAGACGACCTCCAGGCCGCGCGCGGCCACCACCTCCTCCGGGGAGCCCTCGCCCGCCAGAACCCCTTCCAGGACCTGGCGCGCCAGCTTGTCGGTGACGCGACCCGACCGGATCAGGCCCTCCAAGGCGGCCACATCGGCAGGGCCCACCGGCAACTCGGCCAAGCCGACCCCGCGCTCGTTGGCGGCCCGGGACAACTCCCCCATCCACCACTTCCGGGCGCCGGCCGGGGTGGCTCCCGCCGCCACGCTCGCGGCTATCAGGTCGAGCGCTCCGGCGTTGACGGCATCGCGCAACTCCAAGTCGGTGAAACCCAACTCGGCTTGCAACCGCTTCCGGCGCTCGGCCGGCGGCTCCGGCAACGTGCGGCGCAACTCCTCCACCCACGCCCGTGACGGCTTGATCGGCAGGAGGTCCGGCTCCGGGAAGTAGCGGTAGTCCTCGGCCTGCTCCTTGGAGCGGCCGGGCGAGGTCGACTCGCTGTCCTCGTGCCAATGCCTGGTCTCCTGGGCCACGGGCAGCCCGGCCGCTAGCAACCCCGCCTGGCGGCGGACCTCGTAGCGGACGGTCCTCTCAATGGAGCGCAGCGAGTTGACGTTCTTGGTCTCCGACCGCTTCCCGAATGGCACCTGCGCCTGTTCGGCGGGCGTGGCCGCCCTCGGCCGCAGCGACAGGTTCACGTCCGCCCGGATGGAGCCCTGCTCCATGCGCGCGTCGGAGACCCCCAAGGCGATGACCAATTCGCGCACAGCCGCCACATAGGCACGCGCCAACTCCGGCGCCCGGGCGCCCGCCCCCTCGATCGGCTTGGTGACGATCTCCACCAGCGGCGTCCCGCCCCGGTTGTAGTCCACCAAGGTGTAGTCAGCCCCCTGGATGCGCCCGGTGGCGCCCCCCACGTGCGTGTTCTTGGCGGCGTCCTCCTCCATGTGCGCCCGCTCGATCCCAATCCGGAAAACGGCGCCGTCAGCCAGTTCGACGTCCAAGAAACCGTCAAAGTCGATGGGATCCTCGTATTGCGAGATCTGATAGTCCTTGGACAGGTCCGGGTAGAAATAGTTCTTGCGGGCGAAGGTGGAGTGCTCGGCGATCTTGCAGTTCAGCGCCAGGCCCAGCCGGATGGCGGATTCGACGGCCTTGTGGTTGACCGCCGGCATGGCGCCGGGCAGGCCCAGGCAGACCGGGCAGACCTGCGTGTTGGGCGGAGCGCCGAAGCGGTTGGCGCAGGCGCAGAACATCTTGGTCTTCGTGTTCAACTCCACGTGGATCTCAATCCCCATGACCGGGTCGAACCGCTCCATCGCCTGGTCGAAAGCCATCAACTCGCTCATTTGCGCGCACCTTCCGGGATGGCGGGCGCCCGGTCCAGCAGCGCCCCGCCCCATTTGTCCTCCAGCGCCGCCTCCAGCGCGCCCGCCACCTGGTACAGGAAGGCGTCCGCGCGGGCGGGGGCCAAAACCTGGAAGCCGACCGGCAACCCGTCCTCGGCCAGCCCGCACGGCACCGAGATGCCGGGCACGCCCGCCAGGTTCGCGGGGATGGTGGCGACGTCCGCCAGGTACATGGCGAGCGGGTCCTCCAGCTTCTCCCCCAGTTTGAACGCGGTGGTCGGAGAAGTGGGGCTGACCAGCACGTCCACGTCCTCCCACGCGTTTTCGAAGTCCCGCTGGATCAACGTGCGGACCTTCTGCGCGCTGCCGTAGTACGCGTCGTAGTAACCCGCCGAAAGGGCGTAGGTCCCCAGAATGATCCGCCGTTTGACTTCCGGCCCGAAGCCCGCCTCGCGCGTGGCGCCCATCACCGACTCGGCCGTCACGGGCCCGGACTTGGGCTCCACGCGCAGGCCGTAGCGGATCGAGTCGAACCGCGCCAGGTTGGAGGACGCCTCCGAGGGCATGATCAGGTAATACGCCGGCAGAGCGTAGCGGAAGGACGGGCAGGAGATCTCCTGCACCGTGGCGCCCAGCCCCGTCAGCAGTTCCAGCGCCTCCCCGAACCGCTTGGTCACGCCCGGTTGGTAGCCGCGGCCGCCCAGTTCTTGCACGATGCCGACCCGCAACCCCTTTACCTCCCCCGCCAGTCCCAGCCGGGCCGCGCTGACAACCGGCGCCACCGGCTCGTTCAGGGACGTCATGTCCTTCGGGTCGTGGCCGGCTATGACGGCGTGCAGCAGGGCCGTGTCCAGCACGTTCCGCGCCACCGGCCCCACCTGGTCCAGGGAGGACGCCATGGCCACCAGGCCGTAGCGGCTGACCGCGCCGTAGGTCGGCTTGACGCCCACGGTGCCGGTGACGGCCGCCGGCTGGCGGATCGACCCGCCCGTGTCAGACCCAAGCGCCAAGGGGGCCTCGAAAGCGCCCACCGCCGCGGCCGAACCTCCGCCGGACCCGCCGGGAATGCGGTCCAGGTCCCAGGGGTTGTGGGTTGGGCCGTAGGCCGAGTGCTCGGTCGAGGAGCCCATGGCGAACTCGTCCATGTTCGTCTTTCCGAGCACCGGCAGCCGGGCCTCGCGGAGCTTGCGGACCACGGTGGCGTCATAGGCGGGAACCCAGTTCTGGAGGATCCTCGACCCGCAGGTGGTCGTCAGGCCCTTGGTCGCGAGCACGTCCTTGACCGCTATCGGCACCCCCGCCAACTCGGGGAGGTCCTCCCCGGCGGCGCGGGCGGCATCGGCGGCTTTGGCCTCGGCCAACGCGGCTTCCGGCAGGGTGCGGAGGAAGGCGTGGACGGCGCCGTCCACGGCTTCGATCCGGTTCAAATGCGCCTGGGCGAGCTCCACGGAGGAGACCTCGCGGCTGGCGAGCAGGCGCGCCATCGCGGCGGCGCTCAGGCGGGTGAGGTGGCTCACGGCTCCTCCCCCAGGATTTGCGGGACCTTGAACTGGTCGGCCTCGCGGGCGGGCGCGGACTGGAGGGCCTCCTCGACGCTCAGCGAGGGGTGCACCACGTCCGGGCGGAAGACGTTGGCCAGCGGGATCGGGTGGGAGGTGGCCGGCACGTCGCCGCCGGCGGCTTCGCTGACCGTGCGCACGGCCTCGACAATGGAGTCGAGTTGGCTGGCGAAGTGGTCTAGCTCGTCGTCCGCCAGCGAAATGCGGGCGAGCGCGGCCACGCGCGCCACTTCGGCGCGTGAGATAGCAGGCATACAGGCCAGTTTATGACCTCAAGGCGAAAACCACGCCTCCACCTGCGAATCGCCCAGCGGGCCCCGTTTGGCGGTCAGAGGTGCGCGCAAGGGTTCCGATCAGCGGCGCGCCGGCGGAACAGCGGCTGCCCGTCAGAGTTGCGCGCGCAGGCGCTCGGCCTTGGCCTGGACCTCGGCCGCCTGGGCCGCCTGGAACTGTTTCAACGCGGTCCGGGCGGCGGCGGCCTCGGGGCCGTCACCGGCGGCGATTATCCGCCCGGCCAGCAAGCCCGCGTTCTTGGCCCCCCCGATCGCCACCGTGGCGACCGGGACCCCGGCGGGCATCTGGGCTATCGACAGCAGCGAGTCCAAGCCGTCCAGCACCTTCAGGGCCACCGGGACGCCGATCACCGGCAACTCGGTGACCGCCGCGAACATGCCGGGCAGCGCCGCCGCGCCGCCCGCCCCCGCGATGATCACCTTGAGCCCGCGGCCGGCCGCCTCGCGGCCGTAGCCGATGGTCTGGTCCGGCAGGCGGTGAGCCGAGATCACGTTCACCTCATAGCCAATGCCGAGCCCGGCCAGCGCCTCCGCCGCCGCTTTCATGACGGGCCAATCGGAATCAGAGCCCATGACAATGCCGACGCGAATAGGGTTGTTCACGCCGTCAAGGATAGGCGACCGGCCGGCGGCGAACCCGCCGCGGCGGACGCCACGGCGGACCTGGCGGCCGGGATCGGTGGCTATAGTTGCCCGGTGAGTTTGATCGGACGCCTGGACGCCTGGGAGGCGAAGGTGGGCGGCCGGTTGCCCAAACTGGCGCGGCGCGCTTACGAGGCGGGCAAGTTCGGGGCGGTCGGAGCTGCCGCCTGGGTGGTGGACAACGGCGTTTTCCTGCTGCTCACCCAGGGCCCGTGCAAGCTCATGGCGGGCATCCCCGTCCGGGCGTCCGTGATCGGCAACCTGGTGGCGACGGGGTTCTCCTATATCGGCAACCGCTACTGGACCTTTTCCGGCAAGCGGGCCAAGATGCCCGCCAAAGAGCTGGCCGCGTTCGTGATCGCGAACATAGTGGGCATTGTCATCACCACCGCCTGCCTGTACTTTTCGCGGTGGGTGCTGGACTTCCACGGGGCCGGGCCGGACACCTTGGCCCGGAACATCGGGATTGTGCTCGGCACCATCTTCCGGTACCTGGCGTACAAGTTCTGGGTGTTCAAGGCGGAGCCGACCAAGTAGGGAAAATGGGGACGGTACCTATTTCCGGCAAGCCGGAAATAGGTACCGTCCCCGTTTTCAGCGGGAGGAGGACAGGAAGACCGTGAACACCGGCGGCCGGCGTTTGCTCAACTCCAGGCGGCCGCCCTCGGCCGCGACCAGGTCCCGCGCCACCGCCAAGCCCAATCCGGTGGAGCCGCCGGTGGAGAAGGACCGCTCGAAGATCTTGGGCGCCAATTCGGCGCTCACGCCCTCGCCCTCGTCCTCCACCTCGATCGCCACGCCGCCCTGGACGCGGCGCCCGCGCAAGGTGGTGACCCCCGCGCCATGCGTCAGGGCGTTCTCCAACAAGGTGGCGATCACCTGGGAGAGCGTCCCCGGTGAGGCCGTGACCGTGAGCGACTCGTCGCTCTGGACCACCAGGGACCGGTCCGCCTCGGCGAAGATCGGGAGCCATTCCTCTTGCTGCTGCTGGAGCACCTCCGCGAGCCGCAGCCAGCGCCGGGGCGAACCGGAGCCGGACTTGGTCCGCCCCAACAGCTCGTCAATCGTGGAGGCCAGGCGCTCGATCTGCTCCAGCGAGATCCGTGCCTCCTCCTTCACGTCCTCCTGGGTGGTCAGGTACTCGATCTCCTCCAACCGCATGGCCAGGGCGGTCAAAGGCGTGCGGAGCTGGTGCGACGCGTCGGAGGCGAACTGCCGCTCCACCGCCAGCCGCTTGGCCATGCGGTCCCCTGAGCGCGCCAGCTCCTCCGCAACCAGGTCTATCTCCTCGATTCCCGCCTTCGGCGGCCGGATGCGGAGCTGGCCCGCGCCCAGTTGTTCGGCCGTCGCCGCCAGGTAAACCATGGGCGCCGACAGGCGCCTGGCCAGCCAGGCGGCGAAGACCATCCCCACGGACATGGCCACCAGGCACGCCAACACCACCAAGCCGATCGCGGGGAGCGACCGCACCTGCAACGCCCACCACGAGACCTTGAAGTCAACGCTGGTGGCGGTCAGCGGCGACGCGCTGATGACGACAAGCTGGCCGGTGATCGGGCTGCCGGCGCTCATCACGGTGCCGTCCCGGAGTTCCACGTCGATGCGAACCCGCAGTTGGCTGGACGAGCGGCTCAGATAGGAGTCCAACACCGACTGGGAGACAGGCAGCCGCACCGACTGGTAACTGTCCAACAAGGCCGCGAGAGCGTCAGCGCGGCTCTGGACCTCGGCCTTCGCCTCCGATTTCCCGAACTGCCCGGCGAACACCGTCAGCGGCACTCCCAGCAACATCACCGCCACCGCCACCGCCATGGTGGTGGCGACCATCAAGCGTCGGCGCACCGGGCCTCAACTGGCGGTCTCGAACCGGAATCCCATGCCCCGGATGGTGGTTATGTAGCGCGGCGAGGTCGCGTCGTCGCCCAGCTTCCGCCTAAGCCAGGAGACGTGCATGTCCAGGGTCTTGGTCGAACCGGCGGACGGTTCGGAGCCCCACACCTCGCGCATCAAAGACTCCCGGCTGACCACGGAGCCGCTTTCCCGCACCAGCGCCTTCAGCAAGTCGAATTCCTTGGCGGTCAGATGAAGCTCGCGCTCGCCGTGGTAGGCGCGGTGGGCGGCGACCTCGACGCGGACGTCTTGGGCCCGCAGCTCGTCGCTGGAGCCCGCCTCCGCCCCGGAGCGGCGCAGCAGCGCCCGCACCCTGGCCAGCAGTTCGGCCAGCCGGAATGGCTTGGTGACGTAATCATCTGCCCCCGCGTCCAGGCCGACCACCAGGTCCACCTCGTCCGCCCGCGCGGTCAGGATGAGGATGGGGGGTTGCGGCCCCCTGGACCGCAGCGCCCTCGCCACATCAAGGCCGTCCATGTCGGGGAGCCCAAGATCGAGGATCACCAGGTCGGGGCTTTCTGGTGCTTCGAGCACGGCCTGGCCGTTGTCGAAGACGGTTACGTCGTAGCCTTCGCGGGTAAGGGCTCGGGCCAAAGGATCGGCAATGGCCGAGTCATCTTCCGCTAACTGAATGCGCGCCATAAGGGGAATTGTAGGGCACGAGAATCAAAATGTGGCAGACAATTGACCCAATCTTGACGTTTTTTCAGAATCTTCGGCTTTCACGGCCCGCCCCGTGCCCCGGCCTCCGCCCTAGCCCGCCATGGCGAGCCGCGCCTGCGCCCGCGCCCGGTGCAGCCGCGACCGCACCGTACCAAGACGCACTCCCAGCGCGTCCGCGATCTCCTGATAGCTCCTGCCCTCCACGTCGCACATCACCAAAGCCCTCCGCAAATCGGGGCTGAGCTGCGACAACGCCTCGTTGAGGCGTTCATCCAAGGTCATCGACTCGACGACCCGCTCGGGCGTCGAGCCCGAGTCGACCACGTCCCCGGCCTCCTCCCCCAAGGACTCAAAACGCATCCGCGTCTCGCGTCTCTTCGCGTCCAAGAACAAGTTGGTGGTGATCCGGTGCAGCCAGCCTTCAAAGCTGCCCTCCGGGCGGTAGCTTTCCAAAGCGCGGAACACGCGCAAGAAGGTCTCCTGGGCCAAGTCTTCGGCATCGGGCGTGTTGCCCGTCAAACGGTAGGCGACCCGGTAGACCACCGGGTAGTGGCGCTCGGCGATTTCGGCCCAAGACGACCGGTCGAGGAACGGCGCCGGGGCTGCGTCGTCCGTCGGGGCAGGCTGCGTCGCCTGAGCAGCCGGTGCGGTTGCGGTTAGCATCCGAACCTCCCATCGGGGTGGGCGAGGCGGGTCCGTCGGCCGCCGCCAGGGGCCTTGGGGCACGGATCGGCCGGGTCAGGGTCAGCCGTTCCGCTAACCCAAATCGTAGCGCGTCACAACCGCAAAAAGGCTGATCAACGGCCTAAGTGTGACTAAAATCACAGTTCCGCGCAGTGTTTTCCACAGTTGCCCGATGCCGTCCCCCCACCGCCGCTCCCCCGCCCGGTTTCCGGCTTGGACCGGCCGCCCGCGCCCAGCGCCGCCCGATTTCGGGTCGGCCCGCTTGGGCCCGGCTTTGGCGGGGGCCCTGGCCAGGTCGGATAACATCAGAACATGGGTGGAGGCGTCGACTACGTGGCGAACTGGGTTTTCGCCGAGGATTTCATTCCCGAGTCCGAAGCTCTGACGCACGCCCGGTCGCGTGCCCAAGAGTTGGGGATAGCCGCGCCGTCGCCGGGCGCGGGGGCCCTGCTCGGGGTGGTAGCGGGCGCGCTCAAAGCGGCGGCGGCCGTGGAGATCGGCACCAGCGCCGGGGTCGGCATCATCTACCTGCTCAGCGCCATGCCGCCGGGCGGGATTGTCACGTCCGTAGACGTCGAGGCCGAACACCAGCACGCCGCGCGCGAGGCGCTCCGGGAGGCCGCCATCCCGCTCAGCCAGGTGCGCCTGATCAACTCCCGCCCCGCCGAGGTCCTGCCCCGACTGGCTGACGGCGCCTACGACTTGGTGCTGTTGGGCGGCAACAAGCTTGACTACGCCGACCGGCTGGCTGACGCGATCCGGCTGCTGCGTCCCGGCGGCGTCTTGGCGATAGACGGCGCGCTGGCGGACGGCCGCGTCCCGGACCCGGCCCGCCGCGACCCGGTCACGGTCACCGTCCGGGAAGTGGGCCGCGAACTGCGGGAACGCGAAGACTTGACAGTGGCGCTGAACGCCGCCGGGGACGGGTTGATCCTGGCCGTCAAACGTCCCCGCACGCACTGATCCGGTAGAGGCGGGCCGTGCCGCCGGCGTCGAGTTCTTCGAAGCTCTGGGTGAGATCCAGCCCCTTGGTCAGCGAGGCGAACTCCGTCGAGTTGTAGTAGACCGTCGAATCGGCGTAAAGGTAGCCGACCTTGAGTTGGCGCAGCGCGTCGCACACCTTCGGGTCTTCGTTGATCTGGGGGAAATGCTCCAGCAGGTAGCGGCGCGGCGCGTTCCAAGCCCCGTCGACGGCCCCGAAGACGACCTCCCGCCCGGTCAGGGCGTAGACCAGGGCCTCCCCGGTGTTCGGGTCGCCCAGGATGAGGCGGTCCGCCTCCGTCTTGGCGGGCAGCCGTTTGACCATGTCGATTTCGGCCGCGCTCAGGAAACGCGGCCGCTCCGGCCCTTGGTCAAGCGCGAACGCGTAGGCCTTGAACCGACCCGGCCGGACCGCCATCACGGCGGCCGTGGCGGCCAGACAGGCGACCAGGCCCGCGGCCACCAGCCCCCGCCCGCGGCCGCCGGGCCGCGCCTGCCTGGCTGGCCGGGCCGGGCCGGATGAACGCGCGGATCCAGGCGCGCCGGCCAACGCGGCCCGGTCGCCGGCTCCGGGCCGGGCCGGGCCGGTTGGAACATCCCCGCCGGGCGGGCTGGCCGAGGTCGGTCGGCCGGATGGACGTGCGGATCCGGGCAGGCCGGCCAACGCGGCCCGGTCGCGAGTTCCGGGCCAGCCGGCGGGCCGGGCCCGCGCCGCCCACATCGGGGGGCCGAACCGGTCCCAAAGGCGGGCCGATCCGACCGCCGCCAACGGCAGGGCGATCACCGTCAGGGCAACGCCCAGGCGCGCCCGGTCCACGTACCACAGACCCGTTAACCAGGTCATGAACCCCAGTTGGGCCGCAGCGGCGGCGTAGACGCAGTCGACGGCCGCGAAGGACGCGATCAGCCAGCGGTGGTGGCGATCACGCCAAATCACCGCCAAACCCGCGATCACCGCGACGGCCGCAAACGCGTTCGGCGCGTTCTGGAAGTTCGACGTCGAATCGGCCAGGCCGCCAGCCAACGCCAACGCCGGGTTGACCGCCTCCTGGGGGGAACGCACTTGCATGACCTGTTGCAGTTCGGGCAAAGACAAAGCCGCCGCCACCGCGAGTCCCGCCAACGCCGCGACCCCCGTCACACAGGCGATGGTGCCCGCCCGCCAGCCTCTGCGCCAGCCGCGCGCGGTCAGGGTCACCAAGATGTAGCCGGCCACGGGGCTGGCCAGCAGCAGGTAGGAGAACACCGCGATCGGGTGCGCCAGCCCCAACCCCGCCAACGCCACCGCCAACACCAGCAGGCGCCCCACCACGCCGCCTGAACGCTCCCGGATCAGGCGCGCTATCTGTACCGACCAGCCCAGCAGGGCCGGGAGGAGGGCCGCGCCGACAGCGTAGGGCACTTGCAGCACCAGCGCGGACGGCGTGGACTGGAACACGGCCGCGAGCACCGCGCCAACCACCGCGAGGCGCGGCTCAGCTGGGAAAAGCACCCGCATCAGGTAGAGCACGCCCAACGTCCAAACCGTCGTCTCGGCCGCCAGCGCGGTCACGTTGAGGGCCGCGAACACGTCCACGCCTCGGGGGATCAACCCGGCCGCCGCGTGCACCGCCGCCGGATAGTAGGCCGTGCCGACGTCCGGAAAATGGTTGACGTCCATAGCGAACGGCGAGGCGTCGCCGGTCTGGCGGATCAACTGGACCAGGTTGTAGTGCAGCACCAAGTCCCGCCGCTGGCCAATCGCGCCGGGCGAACCCATTCCGATCAGCGCGCTGGCCAGCGCCCAGGCCGCCGCGCCCAGGCCGGCCCCGCCCGCCAACGCCCACTGGCGCGCGCTCCAGCGCGGCAGCGCCCGCGGCGCTGTGACCAGCGGGAAGAACCGGCCGACCAGGTAGGCGAAGCCGCTGGCCAGGGCGGTCCCGCCCGCCAGCGCCCACCAGGACCAGCGCAGTCCGGCCCACGGCGCGGCCAAGGCCGCGCACCCCACCACCGCCAACGACAACGCGGGCGCCAACGCCGCCAGCGCCAGGCCCCGCAACCCGGCTATGCGGCCGACCACCGCTCCGGGCGCGAACAACACCACGCCCGCCACGGCGCCGGCCACCAGGAACGTGGTCAACCGCTTGCCCGCTCCGACGCCGTCCGGCCGCCCCCCGCGCCCCCGCCCGCAGACGGGTCTGGCGCACTCTTAGCCGCGCCGGTGCCCGGCGTCGAAACCCCGGCGGAGCCTGCCACCGTTTCGGGGGCGGGCGGACCTGCCGCGCTCTTGGCCGCGCCGGCGTCGGCGTCCGGCGCCGAACCTGCGGCGGAGTCTGTCGCGCCCCCGCCCGCAGCGGAGCCCGCCACCGTCTCGGCGCCAGACGGGCCTGCCGCGCTTTCGGCCGCGCCGGTGCCCGGCGCCGAACCCCCGGCGGGGTCTGGCGCCGCCGCCGCGCTCGCGTTCGAGTTCGCGGTGTTTGGCAGAGGTTCCGCCTCCGGACGCGGGGGCGGGGCCTCGATCAGCGCGATCCGGCGCGCAAGCGCCGTCAACTGGCGCAAAGTCCGCTGGTCGCGGACGTAGCGGGTTGAGACGTAAGAGAAGAAGACCACGATCAAGGCGTACAGCAGCAGGTCCGCGCCGCGGCCGACGCCCACCCTGCGGGCCAAGCCCGTCAGCATGTCAGGCTGCACAATCGAGGCGACCGCCACCGCCGCAAACGCCAACAGGCCCAGGCGCCTGAGCGCCTGGCGCCGCTGGCCGTGGCCCCGCGCCAACGCCAGCGCCAGCGCCACCACCGCCGCTATCAGGACAATCTTGATGACCATGGGAGCCTCACTTCACCAACAAGTCGACCAAGATGTTGACCGAGTTGAGCAGCGATTGGCCCTTCGACCGCGAGTAATCCGAGTAATGGATCTCCACCCCGGCCTCCGTGAAGGCCAACTTCTCCTGCTTGATCCGCTCAATCACCTCGGTGGCGTGCGCCATGCCCGGCTGGGTCAGATTCATGGCCGCGACCGCGGCGCGGCTCATGGCCCGCAGCCCGTTGTGGGTGTCCGTCAGTTTCAGGCCCGTCGAAAAGTTTGTGTACGCCACGGCGGCCTTCAACACCAGGCGCTTGAACCGGCCCATGTTCGGCGCGCGGCCCAACAAGCGCGACCCGAGCACCACGTCGAAACCTTCGCTTAGGCGGCGGGCCAGCTGGACGGCATCGGACACCAGGTGCTGGCCGTCCGCGTCAAAGGTGACCACGCGGGCCATCAGCGGGTCGCCCAAAACGTACTCGAAGCCGGTCTGCAGAGCCGCCCCCTGGCCCAAGTTGACGGGATGGCGGACGAGCCGCACGCCCTGGCCGAAGAACGCCTCGGCGATCAGGCGGGAGGGGTCGGTGGAGGCGTCGTCCACCACGCACACGTGGGGGAAGCGCGCCGTCAGGTCCGCGAGCGTGCGCTCCAGGACGGGCGCCTCGTTGTAGACCGGCACCACCACCCACAGGTCGTCGAACTCGGGGCCGTCCATGGCATCAGGCTAGCCGCTCGACCAACGCGACCAGGGTGCGGACGCCGAACCCGGTGGCCCCCGGCGGCGTCCAATCCTGGCCGCCGCCCGCGCGGGCCGGGCCGGCGATGTCGAGGTGCGCCCAGCGGACCGCGCCCGCGAAACGCTCCAAGAACAGGCCCGCGGTGATGGCCCCGGCCCCCCAACCCGGAGCGCCGATCGAGTTCAGGTCGGCGTTCGGCGTCTCCAAAGCCTCGCGGTAGTCCTCCGCCAAGGGCAGGCGCCACCAGCGTTCGCCGTGTTGCAGGCCCGCCTCCTCGATCCAGGCCGCAAGCGTGTCGTCCCTGGTCATGACGGCGCCCAGATTCAAGCCCAACGCCACCTTGGCCGCGCCCGTGAGAGTCGCCACGTCGATCAGGCAGTCTGGCTTGAGGTTGGCCCGCGCGTAGGCCAGGGCGTCCGCCAGGACCAGGCGCCCCTCCGCGTCCGTGTCCCCGACTTCGACTTGGGCGCCGCCATCTTGAGTCTTGCCGCCGATTCCGATCACGTCGCCAGGCCTGTACGATCCGGCCCCTACGGAGTTTTGCGCCAACGGCACCACGGCCGTCACTTGCGCTGGCAGCCCCAGGTCGGCCGCGGCCAGGACGGCGGCCACGGCCGTGGCCCCGCCCGCCATATCCGTCTTCATGGTCACCAGCCCGCTGTTGGGTTTCAGGTCCAAGCCGCCCGAATCGAACGTGATGCCCTTGCCGACAATGACTATGCGGGGAGCGCCTTTGACGTTCGGGGGCGTATGCGTGGCCACCACCAGCCTGGGCGCGCGGGATGGGTCTGCGGCCGGGCCCTGCCAGGCGGCGGCGCCCACGGCCAGAGTCGCGTTCAGACCTTGGCTGGCGAGTTCGTCCGGCCCGAGGACCTTGATTCGCAAAGTGTCGCGGCTGGCGGCCGCGGCGACCGCCTGGCTGGCGAAGGTCGCCGGCGTCTTGAGGTTTGAGGGCCAGTTGACCAGGTCGCGGGCCAGTGTCGTGGCGGCGGCGACCAGCCGGGCCCGGTCCACGGCCTGGCGGTCATGGCCCCCTATCAGGGTGAGGTCGCCGGTGACGTTGGCGTTTGCGTCGGGGGTTGGCCCCTCGGGTGGGATGACGGCATCGTCGGCTTGGGCGGCCTGGGCGCGGCCTGGCTGGTTGCGACCTGTTTGGGCGCGGCCTGGCTGGGCCAGGCTCGCGAGCGCGCGGGCCACAGGGAACGCCGGACCAGACTGGGACGCGGCCGCGCGGCCGTACCTGACCGGCCGGTACGCTCCCAGCAGGTAGCCCTCGACCAGCGCGCCGGTGGCCTTGGGCGACTCGGATCCGAACCCCGTCGCGACACTCCCCTTGCCGCGGGCGGTGCGGGCGAGCTTGGCGCCGGCCTTGCGGTGGTCCTCCGCCGTGCCGGCGCCGGTGCCGATCAGGATGACGGCTGGAGCCAGACCAGACCAGGGGCTTGCCTTGGCGTGCAATTCGGGCGACTCCAGCACCAGGGCTTCGCCCGCTTTGCCCCTGAAACCGGCCCGTTCGGCGGTGGCGGCGAAGTCAATGCCGTAGCGGACGGCCGCGTCGGCGCTGCCCGGACCAGGTTCCAGGCCGTCGGGTCCGGCACCCACGCCAAGCGCCAACACCGCCGCATGCGGGGCCTTGACCTGGGCGCTCGTGGCGACGCGCCCCCGCACCACGCGAATTGACGGCAGCACCCCGGCACCCCCGGGACCACCTGCGGGACCGTTCTGTTTCAAACCAAGACAGCCTTGAGGCCGTCGTCGAGCGCTGTGGCTTCCTCCTGGTTCAACTCCACCACCAGGCGTCCGCCGCCTTCAAGCGGGACGCGGATGACAATTCCGCGACCTTCTTTGACCACTTCGAGGGGGCCATCTCCAGTCCTCGGTTTCATGGCTGCCATGCTTGTCCCCTTCCCGGACTCCAACAAACAAACTCGTCACATTCTAATGCCCGCCTGCGCCATCCCTGGTCAGCGTGTCGAACCGCAAGTGAATCCCGGTCGGCTGACGGCGCCCCGCCACTTGGTGCCGGCAGACGTCAGAGCGTTTTCGCCTCCCGGCGCAGCTTGAAAACCGCCGCGAAATACAAAGACCACCAAGCCATCCATGTTGGCCATTGGATTAGGACCATGAAAGCGACCATGGCGCTGGGAGAAGCGGACAGCGGCCGGTACGGCAAAAGGGCTGCGGCGCCAAGGCAGGCCTGCGCCGCCAGGCCGGTCCAGCAGTACGCCAAAAGCAGCTTGCTCTGCTTGACCAGCGCCCAGACCCGACGTGCCGCCGCCCCTCGGAACCGACGCAGATAGAACCCCACCCAGAGCCAGGACACCAAAGCGCAGGCGCCAACCAGAAGGTTGGGCGCAATCGCGCCGTCGAACCCAGGAAAGCCCGCCTTTGCCGCCCTGACGGCGACCAGCGACATCACCACACCGACCGCCATCGCCAATCCCAACGCGGCCACCGTCGAATTCAGCAGCAGAAACTGGTTGACCCGGTCAGTCGGGTCGTTGGCAAGCAGAGCGGAAGAGGCCCGAACGCCTTTGCCCGGCTTGGCCAGGCGGTTGGCGCAAACCGTCCGCCCAACCGTCGCCTCGTGGTTGACCGGATCAAGGGCTAGCGCGTGGGCGTACGCCTGGTCGGCCCGCCTCGCCTGGCCGTTGTGAAGATAAGCCAACCCGAGAACCACGTGGGCGTCCGCCTCATGCGGCGCCAGCCCCACCGCGCGCTCGGCCAGCTCAACGTTCTTGATCCGCTCGACGGTCAAGGCGACGCCATCCCATAACTCATCCGAGTGCACGCAGCGCACACGCGTGTAGAGCACCAGCTTGCTCCAGTCCGCCGGCGCGAGTTCCAGCGCGAAGGAAGCCGCGCGGTGCGCCAACTCCGCCTCGCCCGCCGCTGAGGCGACTTCCGCCACAGTCACATGCGCCTCCGGGTCCTCCGGCTCCGCAGCCACAAGCTGGCCGGCTGTCCCCACAGCCTCCTCGTGCCGATCCAAAGCGCTCAAAGCGTAGGCCATGGATCGCAGGGCCGCCGGATCGCCGGGGTGGGCGGCCAAATGCCGCCCCAGCATTTCGACGGCCTCCCCTACAAGACCCGCCTCCAGCAACACACGAACCCGCCTCATCGAGAAGATCCCCGCCGGGTCGCCGAGGGCATTGGGGTCACCCTGCCGTCTTGTCGGCCCTGGGGCCGACCCAGGGCTTGGCGCGGGGCCGGGCGGCAGTCCGGCGCTCACAGGCGTTTCGACGCCTTCAAGTAGGCGCGCAGTTCGGCGAACGTGCCGTCGTCTTCGCCAAACAGCACCACGTTCTTGACCGTCTCAAGCCATTGGCCCACCGACGGGCGCGCGGTCTCCAAAGCCGCCCGCAAATCGGTCATCACGATCGGCCGCACCTGCCCGGTTCGGGCCGAATCCATCAGCGCCCGCTCGGCGGCGGCCTCGCACACATGGGCGATGTCGGCGCCGCTGAACCCCTCCGTCGCTCCGGCGAGCGCTCTTAGATCGATCCCGGCCACCGGGCGACCCTCCAGATGGTGCCGGAAGATCGCCTCGCGCGCGCCTCGGTCCGGCGGCAACACCAGGACCGTGCGGTCAAACCGACCCGGCCTACGCAGAGCCGTGTCAACCTGCCACGGCTGGTTTGTCGCCGCCAGCGTGAACACGCCCTCATTGTCGTGGGAAACGCCGTCCAATTCGGTCAACAGTTGGTTGACCACGTTTCTCAGGGTGTCGGAGGAAGACCCTCGCCGACCGCCCAAAGCGTCGAGTTCGTCAAGGAACACCACACATGGTGCCTCGCGGCGAGCCTCCATGAACAGGTGCCGGACGTTGCGCTCCGACGACCCGATCCACACATCCAGGACATCGGCTGCGGACACCGCCATGAACTTCGCGCCCAATTCCCCGGCCAGCGCCCGCGCGATAAAGGTCTTGCCGCAACCGGGCGGTCCGTACATCAGCAGCCCCCCGCGCAACGACTTGCCGTAGGCGGTCCGCAATTCGGGATTCCGCAACGGCGCCAAGAACGCGGCCGTCAGCCGCTCCTTGACTTGGTCTAGGCCGCCGACGTGCGCAAGTGTGATTTGCGGACGCTCCAGGCGGCCGACGCCCTCCGAGACGGCATCGGCGGCGGGTTCCGCGCCCCCCGCAAAAGGCGGCGGCAGCGAGATGCCCAAATCGGACTCTGCGGCCGCCCAGTCGAACTGAGGGGGCTCCCCGTGCGCCACCGCGGGCGCCGGACTGCTCGGCCCGGCGCTCGAGCCGTCGGCGAATCCGGCCGACGGCTCCCCGGACCGCGCGCCGAGGGCCCGCAACATCATGGCGGCGGCCCGCTCGTTGTCCGGTTCGGCGGACAGCACCCCGGCGAGTGTTGTGACGGCTGCGGCCGCCTGCCCTTCGGCCAACTCGAGTTCGGCCAAATGAAGGCGCAACGCGGTGTCGCCGCCGTCTTGAACGGCGCGCCTCAACGCGGCGATCAACGCGTCCTGCGCCGACTCGCCGCCGTTAGAAGGTCGGGGGGCCGAGTTCATTTCCGCAAGGCTAGCGCAGTCGGCCCGGATTGCCGATGCCCGGGACCCATTCCGGTGCGGGGCAGCCAACACACCGCCGGCCGCACAACGACTTCCGACCGCAGGCCCCATGCGGGCCAGGTGTGTCCCCGTCGTTCGAAGAAATCACCGTCCCCGTTTTGAGCGGTGGGGACAGACGTTGTTGGATGCCGGAGTTGCCTATTGCGGGGAGTTGGCACGTTCCTCGCGGCGGCGGCGGGCGGCGTCCCATTCGTGGCGGGCGACCGACTTGGGCATGCCGACGCTGATGCGGCCGTTTGCCACCGCCAGGGCCGCCAGCAGCGCGGCCACCATAAGCGCGATCAAGATCAGGGGGACCGGGGCGATGAAGCCGCCGAAGAAGATACCCAGTTTCGCCAGCATCAGTGCCTCCCCATCCCGCCTCGCCGCGGAGTCTCAGCCGCCGCCTCGATCACCGCCAGGGCCTCGGCCGGGGTGTCCACCACCGCGAACAAGCCAAGGTCCCGCGCCGACATGGCGCCGCGCTGGGCCACCACCTCCCGCAGCCAACCGGTCAGGCCGCCCCAATAGTCGGAGCCCATCAGCACAATCGGGAAGCCCTCGATCTTGTTTGTCTGGACCAAGGTCAAAGACTCGAACAACTCGTCCAAGGTGCCCAGGCCGCCGGGGAAGGCGACAAAGCCCCGTGCGTACTTGACGAACATGACCTTGCGGGCGAAGAAATACCGGAAGTCCACTCCCAGGTCCACCCACGGGTTGATGCCCTGCTCGGCGGGCAGCTCAATGCCCAGCCCGATCGACAACCCGCCCGCCTCATGCGCTCCCCGGTTCGCGGCCTCCATGATTCCGGGACCGCCCCCTGTGATAACGGCGTAACCGGCGGCGGCCAGCTGGCCCGCGAGCTCCCGAGCCGCCTGGTACCACCGGTCTTCCGGCTTGGTCCGGGCGGACCCGAACACGGAGATCGCCGGACCCACTCCGTCCAGGGCGTCGAACGCGGCGACCAACTCAGCCTGGATCCGCATGACCCGCCACGGGTCCGAATGACGCCAGGTCGAGTCGGTGGTCTCAGCCAAGAACGCCTGGTCGGTGGTCTGGCTCGGCACCCGAGAGCCCCGGTAAATCAACGGCCCAGTGCGGTAGACCTGCTGTTCACTCACCCGCACAGACTAGCGCGAAACCGCTCGCCTCCGGCGGCCGCCGAATGGGGGCGGCACCGGTTGCGGCAGGCCGGAAACAGGTACCGTCCCCGTTTCCGCCGGAAATAGGTACCGTCCCCGTTTTTGGCTCACGAGAGGTACTCCATGAGGATTGACGCCACCCGGTCGATTTGCTCCGCCGGGCAGGCCTCCTGGTCCTGGTGGGCCAGGGCCGGGTCGCCCGGACCCAGGTTGACGCCCGGAATCCCAAGAGACGCGAACCGGGCCACGTCCGTCCAGCCCTGTTTCGCCTTCGGCGCGGCCCCGCCGCGCGCCTGGACTATTGATGCCAGCCGGGCCGCCGCCGGATTCGTCAACCCCGGCCGGGCGGCCGGGGCCGAGTCGACCACCTCGACCTCGAAGCCCGTGAACAGCGCCCGCAGGATTCGCACGGCCTGGGCCTCCGTCTTGTCCGGGGCGAAGCGGTAATTCACCGTCAATGAAGCCCGGTCGGGGATGACGTTCGACGCGATCCCGCCCGCAATCCCGACCGCGTTGAGCGCCTCGCGGTAATCCAGCCCGTCAACGCGGATGGTGGCCGGCTCGAACTGGACCAGGCGGTCCAGGGCGGGCGCCAAAGCGTGGATGGCGTTGACGCCCATCCAGGGGCGGGCGGCGTGGGCCGCCTTCCCCAAAGCCGTCACCACGATCCGAACGGTGCCGTTGCAGCCTCCCTCTAACGACGCGTTGGTCGGCTCGCACAGGATGGCGAACTCCCCCTCGACCCAGTCGGGGTGGTTCCGGATGACCCGGCCCAGCCCCGATTTGACCAACGCGACCTCTTCGTTGTCGTAGAACACCCAGGTCACGTCGCACGCCGGGGCGGCCACGCCCGCCGCCGCTGACAGCATGGCCGCCAGCCCGCCCTTCATGTCGACCGAGCCCCGCCCCCACAAGACCCCGTCCTCCAGCCGTCCCGGCACGTTGGCGGCTATCGGCACGGTGTCCAGGTGGCCCGCCACGATCACCCGGCGTACCCGACCCAAATCGGTGCGCGCCACAATCGCGTCCCCGTCACGCAGGCAACTGAGGTGCGGCAGGGCGGCCAAGGCGAGTTCGACGGCATCGGCCAACGTCTTCTCCCCGCCGGAAACGGAGGGGATGTCGACCAACGCGAGCGCCAAGTCCGCCGCCGGCTGGCGAAGATCAAGCGTCATCTTGGCAGCGTACCGCGCCAGACCGACCCGTCCGGGGGGTCCGGCGGCTAGTCTGTTGGCCCATGAGCGAACGTCTTGCGTGGGGGGCGGGCCTGTCCTGGACCACCGCCGAAGGAGCCGCTTTGGACTTCTGGTGCCCCGAACCGCGACTCGGGCCGGCGCCCGAAGACGGCGGGCCGTGGCCGGGGGCAGCCGCGTTGGCCGAGCTGGCCGGCGAGGATCCCGACCGCGAACTAGACCGCCGGCTCGCGCTCACGGCCATCGACCTGGACGCCGCCCCGGTCACCACCGAGGACGCCTACCTGCGCCTTCACCTCCTCTCGCACCGGCTGGTCCAACCGAACCAAGTCAACCTGGACGGCATCTTCGGCGTCCTGCCGAATGTGGTCTGGACCAACGCGGGGCCGTGCCAGCCGGCCGGTTTCGAACGCACCCGCGCCCGCCTGGAGCGGGCGGGACGCGGCCCGGTGCGGGTCCACGGGATCGACAAGTTCCCGGCCATGACGGACTACGTGGTCCCCGCGGGCGTGCGGATCGCCGACGCGACAAGGGTCCGGCTGGGCGCCCACCTGGCACCCGGCACCACCGTCATGCACGAGGGTTTCGTCAACTTCAACGCCGGCACCCTGGGCGAGTCCATGGTCGAGGGCCGCATCTCCCAAGGCGTGGTGGTGTCCGCCGCTGCGGACATCGGCGGTGGCGCCTCGATCATGGGCACCCTGTCCGGCGGCGGACGCGCCCGCATCACGGTGGGGCCGCGCTCCCTGATCGGCGCCAACGCCGGGATAGGCATCTCGCTCGGCGCGGATTGCGTGGTCGAAGCGGGCCTCTACGTCACCGCCGGCACCAAAGTGACGGTGGTCGCCCACACGGGTCAAACCCCCGCGCCCGATGCCGACCGGTCCATTTCCAGCCCCGCGGCCAGTCGCGTTTCGCCGGGCGACCGCGTGGTCAAAGCGGCCGAGCTGTCCGGCCAGGACGGGTGGCTGTTCCGGCGGAACTCCGTCACCGGCGCCGTCGAGGCGGTCCAGCGCGCCCACCTCCCAGGGGTCGAGCTCAACGCGGACTTGCATGCCAACTAGGGCCAGGAGACGCCAACGCCCCGCGCATCGGCTGGCCCGCCCTCCCCGCCGCCGACCGCTGGCCGCCGCCCTAACGGTCCTGATCGCCGTGGCGATCCTCGGCGGAGGGGCCTACGCGGCCGTCAACCATTGGCTGACCGGGCAGGCGCCCGCCCCTATTCGGATCACGCCGCGCTGCACCGCCGTCACTGACGCCGGCTCCGCCGCGCTCGACCCGGAGCAGGCCGCCAACGCGGCGCTCATCGCGGCGGTGGGCCAGGCCCGCGGCATGAGCGCCCGCGCCGTCACGATCGCCCTGGCCACAGCCATGCAGGAGTCGAAGCTCCGGAACTTGGACTACGGCGACCGCGATTCGCTCGGGCTGTTCCAGCAACGCCCCTCCCAGGACTGGGGCACGCCCGAACAGATCATGGACCCCCTCTATTCCGCAGGCGAGTTCTACACGGAGCTAGCCAACGTGCCGGGCTTTGAGACCATGCCCATCACCGAGGCGGCCCAAGCCGTCCAGCGTTCCGCCTATCCCGACGCTTACGCCAACCACGAGGCCGCCGCGCGGTCTTTCGCCTCGACCCTGACCGGGCATTCGCCAGGCGGCCTGACCTGCACTCTTCGAGCCGCCAGCGAGCCCGAGAGCCCGCAGGCGTTCCTGGGCGTGTTCCGGTCCGAATGGGGCGATCTGGCCGCCGAACGCGCCACCTTCACTTCGGGCGCCGCCGGCGCGGACGGCTCGGGTCCGGACGGCTCGGGCGAGGGCGGCGGCACCCCGGCGGCGGGGGGCGGCGTGACCTTGCGGGCCGAATCGAGTACCCGCGCGTGGGCTTATGCGCAGTGGGCGGTCGCCAAGGCCGAACAGCTTGGCGTCGAGTCGGTGGCCGTGGGCGGCTGGCTTTGGCAGCGGCCAACCGGGACTTGGGAGCCGGCGCCGAGCCCCACTGCGGCAGCCGTAGGCACCACTGACAGCGTCACAGTGCGATTGGCCTGACGAGGCCTTTGCGCCGCCGGACTAGGAGCGCTGGTTGACGGGCACGTAGTCGCGTTGCGGCTCGCCCACGTAAATCTGGCGCGGACGGCCGATCTTCCCGGCCGGGTCCTGGATCATCTCGCGCCACTGGGCGATCCATCCGGGGAGGCGGCCCAACGCGAATAGCGGGGTGAACATGGACGCCGGGAAACCCATCGCCCTGTAAATGATCCCGGTGTAGAAGTCGACGTTCGGGTAAAGACGGCGCTCGGCGAAGTAGTCGTCTGAGAGCGCGGCCTGCTCCACCTCGTGGGCTATGTCCAGCAACTCGTCTTTGACCCCAAGGGCCGCCAGCACCGCGTCGGCCTGCTTCTTGACGATGGCCGCGCGCGGGTCGTAACTCTTGTAGACGCGGTGGCCGAACCCCATCAGCTTCGCGCCGGAGCGCTTGTCCTTGACCCGCGCCATGAAATCCTTCGGCTCGATGTCGTTGTCGCGGATGTAGGACAGCATGTTCAGAACCGCCTCGTTGGCGCCGCCGTGGAGCGGGCCGGAGAGGGCGGAAACCCCGCCGGAGACGGACATGTACAAATTCGCCTGGGCCGACCCGATCATTCGGACCGAAGAGGTCGAGCAGTTCTGCTCATGGTCCGCGTGGAGGATCAGAAGAGTGTCGAGCGCCCGGTAGAACACGTCTGGCGCGTCGAACCGCTCGCCCGGCAATTGGAAAGTCATGCGGGCGAAGTTCTCAATATAGCTTTGCCCGTGTTTGGGGTAGAGCAGCGCGTTGCCTTGGGCTCGCCGGTAGATGTAGCTGATGATGGTGGGCATCTTTGCCAGCAGCAGCACGGTGGCGAGGCTCGCGGCGGACGGGTCCAGCGGGTCGAGCGACTCCGGGTAGAAGCCGGCCATCATGTTGATCGCGGCGCCCAGTGTGGCCATGGGGTGGGCCCGGCGCGGCATCACGGAGAAGATCTGCCGGAAGTCGTCCGACAGGTACATATGCTTGTCGATCCGTGTCTCAAACGCCTCCAGGTCGTGAGCGCTGGGTAATTCTCCCCTGATTAACAGCAGCGCCACCTCAAGAAACGTCGATTTCTCCGCCAACTGCTCAATCGGGTAGCCGCGGTAGCGGAGGATCCCGGCGTCGCCGTCAATGAAGGTGATCTGCGAAGCGCATGGCGCCGTGTTGAGGTAGCCGGTGTCCAGTGAGATCAGCCCGGTTTCCTTCATCAGCGGGGTCATGACGATCCCGTGGTTGCCCTGGCTCGCGCGAACTGTGGCAAGTTCGATGGTGCGGTCGCCGACCTGCAGGGAGACTTGAGGCAGTTCGTGTTCGGTTGCCGTCATGCGGTGACCTCCTCGTGTGCTGGGACGGATCGTGACCAGTCCTTTAGATAAGTTTTGGGGTAATTATGCCGGAAGGTTGCGGTGTTCGCTGTGGGCCCCGTTCCGGGACCCCAAGTGTGGGCGAAAACACGATCGTGATCCGCCGCCGGATCACGAAGAGCGTCTAGGTCGCACTCGCTGCCCGCCGGTCACGCCCCGGCCAGGCGGGCGGCCGCCTCCGCGACATCCCGGTCAGATCCCGTCAGGGCCATTCGCACGAACGCCTGCCCGGCCTCGCCGTAGAACGCGCCCGGCGCCACCAGGATGCCGAGCCCGGCCAGGTCCGCCACCGTCTGCCAGCAATCCTGGCGTTCCGGGGTGGTGAACCACAGGTAGAGGCCCGCGCCCGAGCCTTCAAGTTGGTAGCCCGCCTCCCTGACAGCGCCCATCAGGATTCGCCTGCGCCGCCCGTAGGCCTCGCGCTGTGCCGCGACATGCCCCTGGTCCTCCAAGGCCGCGACCATGGCCGCCTGAACGGGCGCGGGCATCATCATGCCCATGTGCTTGCGCAGGCCGGCAATCCGCGCGATCAGGGCCGGGTCGCCCGCCAGCCAAGCCGCCCGGTACCCGGCGGCGTTGGATTGCTTCGACAGCGAATACAGGGCCAGCAAGTTGGCGAGCGAGCCATCCCCCACACGCGGGTCCAACAGTGACGGCACTCCGGCCGAAACCCACGGCTCTTCCCACGCCAGCGCCGCGTAGCATTCGTCGCTGGCGACCACGGCGCCCGCGTCGCGGGCCCATTCGACCCACGCCGCCAATTCCGCCGGCCCGGCCACCCGCCCGTCGGGGTTGCCGGGGCTGTTCAGCCAGACCAACCTGACCTGGCCG
Source organism: Bifidobacteriaceae bacterium (assembly GCA_031281585.1). Taxonomy (NCBI): domain Bacteria; kingdom Bacillati; phylum Actinomycetota; class Actinomycetes; order Bifidobacteriales; family Bifidobacteriaceae; species Bifidobacteriaceae bacterium. The sequence goes on from JAITFE010000062.1 coordinate 25,380, forward strand.
CGCAGGTCGGCGGGGATTTCCCCGGGCGAGTTGGCTGGGACGGGCGTGGCCCCGGCCAGGCGAGCCCCCACGTCGTAGGTTGGATAGGCGACGCTCGGATGCGCCACCACGTCCCCGGACCGCAAGCCCAGCAGCGACGGCAACTGGGCGACCATTTCCTTGGAGCCGATGGTCGGCAGCACGCCCGAGGCGGGAAGGCCCGGCGCCCCCCGCCAAGTCGCGTAATGCCGCGCTATCGCCTCGCGCAAGTCCGGCGAGCCGATCGTGGCCGGGTACCCGGGCGCGTCCGCCGCCGCGCGCAAGGCTTCCCTAAGCACCTCCGGCGTCGGGTCCACCGGCGTGCCGACCGACAGGTCGATCAACCCGCCCGGATGCTCGCGGGCTCGGCGCTTGTAGGGCTCCAGCAGGTCCCATGGGAATGTCGGAAGGGCGGCGGCGTCGAATCCCATCGCGGCGCGCGCCTCTTACGCCTCGGGCGGCAGGGAAGCCACCAACGGGGCGTCATACGGCAACGGCCCCACTTTGGCGGCGCCGCCCGGCGATCCAAGCTGCGTGAAGAACTGGGCGTTCGCCACGGTGAAAGCCGACCATTCCTCCGGCACGTCGTCTTCGTAGAAGATCGCCACCTCGGGGCAAACCGGCTCGCAGGCGCCGCAGTCGACGCACTCGTCGGGCTGAATGTAGAGCGACCTCAGCCCCTCGTAGATGCAGTCCACCGGGCACTCGTCCACACAAGCCCCGTCCTTCACATCCACACACGGCTCTGCAATCACATACGTCACGGAAGTCAAGCGTAACGCCGCCGCCCGCCACCCGCCGTTGCCCTGGCCGCCGCACGGGCGTCGACCGCCTCACAGCGTCCGACAGGCCCACAGCCGCCGTTTGCCGTCGGCTCGCGGGCATGGCGAGGTGCGCCCCGCCGCAACCGGTCGGGTTTAATGCTGGGCATGGGCGAACCAATCTGGCTGGAGTGGCCGCTGGGCACCCGTGTGACCATCCGCCGCCGCCTGCCGGAAGGCGGCTACGCGGACACAGTAGGCGTTCTCGAGGCTGCCAGCCCAGACCATGTCGAGGTCCGTCACCGCAGCGGCGACCTGCGCCGAATTGACGCCTCAGTCATTGCGATAGCCCACCGCATCCCCGGACCGGCTGGCCGGTCAGCCCGCTCTTGGCTTGGGTCTTCCGGCCCCGCGCCAAGCGGGGGCGAGCGCCACAAGCACTAGTTTTGGGTCGCGCCCGGCTTCTTGCAGACGATCGCGTTCATCGGGTCGTAGCGCCAGTGCCAGGTTTCTTTTGCCTGGGCGTTGCCGTCCGGGTCGGTCCTGATCCGCCAGTAGTCGACTTGGAATCCGGAGCTGCCCATGGATTGCGGCTCGCAGTCGGCCTTGGTCGACTCGATGGTGCGCGGCGCCACGTAGGCGTACGGCTGGTCGATCCCCGCCTCGACCGTCCAGTACTTGGTGGACCACAGTTCGACCCACACTTTGAGGGAGTCCGTCACGCCCGCCCGCAGCACCACCCCATACGGGGTGTCGTTTTTGAACTTGTTGTCAATCTGGCCTTCCCACAAGGTGGCCTCCCGACCCGTCGGGTAGCGCGAGAAGTAGTTGGCGTGGGGTTGGTGTTCCACGTCCACCATGCCCGCCAGGTGCGCCGCGTTGTAGAGGGTCGTTGAGAACTGCGACAAACCGCCGCCGATGCCGTCTTGGGACACCCCGGAAACCACCACCCCGGCGTTGAACCAGCCGGTCTCCAGGCTGCGGTGGCCCAGCGCCTGGTCGAGGGAGAACGTCTCGCCCGGCCTGACCAGCATGCCGGTGACGATCTCCGCCGCCTTCCGCAGATTCTTGGTCCGGTCCACGCTGTTGGTCGCCTGGGTCTCAAAGCGGCCGACGATTTCCTTTATGCCCATCTGCTCCAGTTCGGCCCGGCCCGCGGCCGGGTCCGCCTCGGCCAATTCGACTGCGGCGAGGCGCGCGCCGCCGCTGGCCAGCGCGGCGCTGGAGATGGCTTCAACCAGCCGGTCGGGATTGAGCTTGGAGCCCTTGCGGCCCTCCTCGATGACGGGTTGGCCGTCAACGAACACGAACCGGGCGTCCTCGGCCTGGGTTTCAAGCCCGGCTGGCAAGCGCTTCGAGACCGACGCCTCCAGCAGTTCCTTGTCCCAATCGAGGCTCAGCCGCTCGCTCCCGTCCGGATCGGGTCCGATCAGGGCCGCCGCTGCAATCTCCGCGGTTGGGAGTTCCACCGTCGCGTCCGCGACTACCAAGCTGACAGGGCCAGACAGGATCGGCTTGGCGAGCGTTTCGATCGCCTCGTCTAGCTGTTCCCGGCCTATCTTGGGGGCCAATTCCGACACCGGCAACTGCCACGGTCCGGCCTTCGCCAAGTAGTCCGCCTGAATCTGTTTGATCGCGGCGGCGGTGTCCAGGCTCAGTCCCGCCGATGGCTCGGTCGTGACGATTTCGCCGGTCGCGACAGCCAGGGTGCCGTCAACCGGTTCAACGCGCGTTTGGGCGGCCAGCGCCGCCACATGCGACTCCATAGCTTCTCGGTTGACCGTCAGGGAAGGCTTCACCGCTTCGATCCCCCCGATGTGATCCCACAGGCGGACCGGGTTGAAGGTCAGGCCCGTCACCTGGGCCACCGTGTCCTCCGGCGAAAAGCCGACTCCGGCTATCACCGGATCAAAGGCGGCCTCTTCTTCCCCGACAACCACGGCGACCGCCTCTTTGGCTTTGGCGTCCAATTCGGCTCGCAGCCGGTCGACTGCGGCGACGTCCGTCAGGCCGCCTATGTCCACGCCCACCACCGAGGCGCCTTTGGGCACACGGTTGGCGAAGTAGTAGCTGGCGCCCACATATCCAGCGGCCGCCAGCACCACAATGACCAGCGGAATGACCCAACGCGCGCGGCGCTTGCGGCGCCCTTGGATCTTGCCGGACTTGAGCGGCTTGCCCGATCTCCCGACCGGCAGCGGCATTGTGTCATTGTGTGTCCCGGCCCCCGCAGCTGCGACGACTGGCAGTTCGCCGGTGTCAGCCTCCAATTCCGGCTGGGCGGCGGTGTCTGAGGCCGACGCGAGGACTGAGATCCGGCGCGGCGGCGAACTTGTCGGAGTCTGCGGAATCTGCGGCGATTCGGGCTCGACCGGTTCCTGCTCGCGGGTGTCGCCGATCGCGGAGAGCGAGCCCGCCGCCTCGTCGGGTTCAGCCGCCCCTTCGTCAGAACTGCCCGCCGCGAGGCCCTGCGCGGGCGGCCGTTCAGGCACCACTGGCTCCAGTTCACCGGTTTCGCCGGCCGCCCCAGGCAGGCTGGCCGGTTCGTCGAAGTCGGGTTCTCCCGGAGCGGGCTCGGCTTCGTCCATTGGGTCCGCCGCTGAGCTGGGCGTGGTCATTTCGGCATCCTCGTCCTGGTAGGGCGTCAGATCGGGATCCTCGCCCGCGCTGGGCGCCGGGTCGGCGTGATCGTGGACAGGCGACTGGGGCGGCGGCGTGAAGGCCGGGTCGAGAGATGACATCAGCGCGCGTTCGGCCAACAAGTCCAGCGGCGCCAGAAACGCCTCCCGGTAGAGCGCGTCACGCTCCAGGCGCTCAGTCTCCGCCATCCCCAGGTCGGCTGGGGCCGGGGCAACGGGGCCGGGCACGGCCGTGTCCGCCGGGTCCTCTGTCTGGTCTTCGGCGGCCTCGACCGGGGGCTCCCCGACCGACTCCTGGTCGGCCTCGTGCGGCCGCTGCTCGGCCGACGGCTGCTCGGCCTCGGCTGGGAGCGGGGAAACGGCATCGGGCACCGAGCTGTCGCCCGAGTCCCCGGGCTGGTCCTCGGCGACCTCGGCGGGGGACTCTCCGACCGACTCCTGGTCGGCCTCGTCCGGCCGCTCCCCGTCCGACCGCTGCTCGGCTTCGGCTGGGAGCGGGGAAACGGCATCGGGCACCGAGGCGTCGCCCGAGTCCCCGGACTGGCCTTCGGCGACCTCGGTTGGGGGCTCGGCTTCGGAATCGTGGTCGTCCTGGGGCTCAGAGTCACGCTCCGGGTCGGATTCGGGAACGGGCGTCACTTCCGGCTCGTCGTTTTCGGAATCGATTTCCGGGTCGTTTTGCGGGGCTTCTTGCACTTCATCCGCCACCTAGTTACCTCCAGGTCTTGTGGGCCTCATGCAATTCTAAGATGCCCTGAACCACCGGCGGGGTAGGAAGGCCGCAGCCATGGTGACCAAGGGCGCCGCGACAGCCCAAGCGAAGCCAATCCAGTCGCCTTGGATGACCAGGTCGCCACCGGGTCCGGGCAGGGCGCTGGCCTGGGCGGCGGCGAAGGACCCGACGGCCGCGCCGAACACTCCGGCCCAGCCCGCCAAGGCGCGCGCGGCGACCGCCCAGCCGAAAACGCCAACCACGGCCATGACCAGGCCCAGCGGAAACGCCTCCACGGGCCCCAGCGCGACGGACGCGCGGTGCCAGACGCCCAGCAGCAGCGTCACCACAGCGCTGGCCAAGCCGCAGCCCACCCCCTTGACCACGATCACCGCCATGTCAGGCGTCCGGGCGGCTGTCGCGTTTGGCGCGGCCCCGTGCCTTGCCCCGCAGTTCGGCGGAGAGCTCCACCTTGCGGATCCGCGTGATCTCCGGGGTCACTTCGACGCATTCGTCTGTGGCCGCGAACTCGAGGGACTCCTCTAACGTCAGGCGGCGCGGCGGGGTCAGGCGCTCCAGTTCGTCCCCTGTCGAGGAACGCATGTTGGTGAGCTTCTTCTCGCGGGTGATGTTGACGTCCATGTCCTCGTTGCGCGGGTTCTCCCCCACCACCATGCCCTCGTAGACCTCCTCGGTCGGCGCGACGAAGAACGCCCCGCGCTCCTGGAGGGCCATGATGGCGTAGGGCGTGGCCACGCCGGGGCGGTCCGCCACCATGGAGCCCGTGACGCGCAATTCGATCGGCCCGGCCCACGGCTCGTAGCCGTCGAAGATCGAGGACGCGATCCCCGTGCCCCGTGTCTCCGTCAAGAATTGCGTCCGGAAGGAGATCAACCCCCGCGCGGGCACCACGAACTCCATCCGCACCCAGCCGGAGCCGTGGTTCGCCATGGTGACCATGCGGCCCTTGCGGGCGGCCATCAACTGGGTGATGGTCCCCAAGTATTCCTCGGGGGCGTCTATGGTCATGCGCTCCATCGGCTCCAACAGCCGGCCGTCCTCGGTCTTGGTGACCACCTGCGGCTTGCCCACAGTCAGCTCGAAGCCCTCGCGCCGCATCTGCTCCACCAGCACGGCCAGCGCCAACTCGCCCCGCCCTTGGACCTCCCACACGTCCGGCCGCTCAGTCGGGAGCACCCGCAGCGACACGTTGCCGACCAATTCGCGCGCCAGGCGGTCTTTGACCTGCCGGGCCGTCAGCTTGTGGCCCTTGACTTTGCCCGCCAGCGGCGAGGTGTTGATGCCGATCGTCATGGAGATGGCGGGCTCGTCAACCGTGATGGTGGGCAGCGGCCTGGGGTCCTCCGGGTCCGTCAGCGTGTCGCCGATCATGATGTCGCCGATCCCCGCCACCGCCACGATGTCCCCCGCCCGCGCCCGGTCGGTCGGCACGCGGTCCAACGCCTCCGTCGCCAGCAGTTCCGTGATCTTGACGTTCTTCAGCGACCCGTCCTGCCTGGCCCAGGCCACGATTTGGCCTTTGGCCAGTTCGCCGTTGTAAAGCCGCAGCAGGGCCAACCGGCCCAGGAACGGGGAGGCGTCCAAGTTGGTGACGTGGGCCTGCAGCGGGGCTCCCGGGTCGTAGGTGGGCGCCGGAATGGTCTCCACTATGGCTTTGAACAAGGGCTCCAGGTCCGCCCCGTCCGGCATCTGCCCGTCCGGCGGCGCCGTCAGCGAGGCCCGCCCCGCCTTCGCCGCCGCGTAGATCACCGGGAAGTCCAGCACCGCGTCCAGATTCAGCGACGGGTCGTCCTCCGTCAAGTCGCTGGCCAGCGACAACAGCAGGTCCGTGGTCTCCGCCACGACCTCCTCGATCCGCGCGTCCGGCCGGTCGACCTTGTTCACAACAACGATCACCGGGAGTTCGGCCGCCAACGCCTTGCGCAGCACGAACCGCGTCTGCGGCAGCGGCCCCTCCGACGCGTCGACCAGCAGCACCACGCCGTCCACCATGGACAGGCCGCGCTCCACCTCGCCCCCGAAGTCGGCGTGCCCCGGCGTGTCCACCACGTTGATGGTGATCGCGTCCGCGTCGCCTTTCCCCGCACCCTGGGCGGTTCCCCCCGGCCCAGCCCCGCCGTCCGCCACGCTCGCGGCCGCCGGCCCCCGGTAGTGGACCGCCGTGTTCTTGGCGAGGATCGTGATGCCCTTCTCCCGCTCCAGGTCGCCGGAGTCGAGGGCGCGTTCGGCCACATGCTCATGCTGGCCGAAGGCGCCGGTCTGCCACAGCATCGCGTCCACCAGAGTGGTCTTGCCGTGGTCGACGTGCGCCACAATGGCCACATTGCGCAGGTCTGGCCGGGACGCGAGTTTGGACATGTATTTGACTGCTTTCTGCTGTGCGATCATCGACGCGGTTGGCCAGGCGCCGAGGTTTCATTCGGCCGCCGGCGGCCCCGCCATGATACCCGGCGCGGCCGAACCGTCTTTCCGCCCGCCGGCCAGGTCTGGGCGCATCCGCCCCGTACGCTCCAACGCCTGGTCGAGGCGCCACTGCGCGATCTTCCCGTGGTTGCCGGACGCCAGCACCTCCGGCACCGCGAGCCCCCGCCAGGTGGGCGGCTTGGTGTACACAGGGTATTCCAGCAGCCCAGGCCGCACGTGCGATTCCTCGGTCAGCGACTCCGCGTTCCCCAGCACGCCGGGCAGCAGGCGCGTGATCGCCTCGATCATCGCCAACGCCGCGACCTCTCCGCCCGCCAGCACGTAGTCCCCGATCGACAGTTCCTCCACCGCCACATCCGCGCGCCCCCGGTAGTGTTCAGCCACCCGCGCGTCGATCCCCTCGTAGCGCCCGCACGCGAACACCAAGTGCCGCGCCTTAGCCAGCCGCCCGGCCACAGCCTGGTCAAACACCTTGCCCGATGCCGTCGTCACCACCAACGTCGCCCCCTCGCCGCCGAGGCCGTCCCCGCCGTCAGGCCCCTCCGCCGCGCCCGCGCCATCCCGCGCTTCGGGGGATGCCGGCCCGCCCAGGATTTCGTCCATGGCCAGGCCCCACGGCTCGGGTTTCATGACCATCCCGGCGCCGCCGCCGTACGGGGTGTCGTCAACGGTCCGGTGCCGGTCCGAGGTCCAATCGCGCAGGTCGTGGACTCGCAGTTGGACAATTCCCGCTTCGGCGGCTTTGCCCAGCAGCGACAACTGCGCCGGCGCCAGGTACTCCGGGAAGATGGTTATCACGTCGATCAACACGGCCGCTCAGTCCTCCTCCGTCAGCGGCCTGGCCGCGACCAGCCCCCGGGGCGGGTCGACCACTATCCGCATCCGGTCCAGGTCGACTTCCAGCACCAGCGCCTTGACCAGCGGAACCAGAGCCTTGGAGCAGTCCGGCTGGTCGATCTCCAGCAGATCTTGACCCGGCATGGCGATCAAATCAGACACGGCGCCAACGGGAGTGCCGTCCGGGAGGAACACCTCCGCCCCGCGCAGTTGCGCGGGGTACCAGGCGTCCGGTTCCTCGGCCGGGTCCACTTCGGCCGCCAGCCGCACCCCCCGCAGCGCTTCGGCCGCGTCGCGGCCCTCGACCTCGGCGAAGCCCGCCACAGCCCTGCCGGAGTCTGCCCGGAACCGCAGCAATGTCAGCCGGGCGGGCGCGTCCCCCGCCCGGTCCGGTCCGTCCGGCTCCACCGTGTACACCGAACCGACTTGAAACCGCCGTTTGGGCTGGTCGGTGCGCAGTTCCAAGACCACGTCCCCTTTGACACCATGAGGCCGGGCGACCACGGCCACGACTACTTCCACAACCCCCGCCTCCTCGTCGAGCGACCGCCCCGGGCGGCGTTGCCAAGAGGTCCGCCGATCACGGTGCCGACCACCCCCGCGACCCCCAACCGGGGTTCGCGCGTGACGGTCCGGACGGCATCGTGAACTGCGGAGGCGTTTGACCTCCGGGTCAACGCCGGTCGGTGTCGACCACGTCGACCCGCACGTCGCCGCTCCGCGAGAGCGCGTTGGTGACGGTTCTGAGCGCTTTGGCCGTCCGGCCGTTGCGTCCAATCACCCGGCCAAGGTCGGTCGGCGCGACTCGGATCTCGAGCATTTCGCCGCGGCGGTTGCGCCGCTCGCGCACGGTGACCGCGTCCGGGTCGTCGACGATTCCGCGAACCAGGTGTTCCAAAGCCCGCGCCAGCATCAGGCCTCCGGCGTTGCCGCGGCTTCGGATTCGGCGGCGGGCTCTGCGGGCTCGGCTGAATCCGTGGCCGGTTCGGCGGGATCGGCGGCCTGCGCCTCCGCCTCGGCGGCTTTGGCCTCTGCGGCCGCCTTCGCCTCGGCTGCCCTGGCTTCCGCCTCGGCTTTGGCCTTGGCCTCGGCTTGGGCGGTGACCTTCTTGAGGGCTTCGGCTTCGGCCTGCTCCACGGCGGCGGCCGCAGCCGCCTCAGCGGCCTGCCGGGCCGGAACCTTCAATGTGCCCTCCTTGTAGGGCAGGCCCTTGAACTTCTGCCAGTCGCCGGTCAGCTTCAACTGGGCCAGGACGGGCGCCGTGGGCTGGGCGCCCACCGACAGCCAGTACTGGACCCGATCGGATTTGACCTCGATATACGAGGGATCCTCTGTCGGATGGTACTTGCCAATTTCCTCGATCACACGCCCGTCGCGCTTGGCGCGGGCGTCGACAACCACAATGCGGTAATAAGGTGCCCGGATCTTGCCCAGGCGCTTGAGCCGAATCTTTACAGCCACAGCAGCGGTTACTTCCTTTGCGTTCTGAGATGGATATCCGTCGCAGGGATGGCCCGTGGGGTGGGTCGCCTGGCCGACAAGCTGGACGCGCGCGTGATGGTTGAGAGGGTCCTTCAAGCGCACATACGAACAGTCATTGTGCCAGAAACTACCCCGCCCCCTCAACGCGGCCCGCGCTTGGTGGCGCTTTGCGCCCAACGCCGACCCGCACGGCGGCCAACTTGAGGCCTGCGGGGACAACCCGACCCACCGCGCAATGGACGAATGCCAGGGCCCAGCCGCCGAAAACGGTGCTCTGCGGCACCCTCGAACGACACCACCCTCGCGGTGGTGTCGACCAACGGCGTCCACCGCCACCCGCCCAAAACCACCCCAACCCCCTGGCCAGCCCAGACGCGGGCCACCCCAGACACGGCCCAAGAGCCGCCGCACCCGCCAACGACACCCCCCCCGCGGTGGTGTCGCCCAACGGTGCGGCGGGATGGGAAGGCGGCGGGCGGGCTGGGGCGGGCGGACGGCATCGGCACCAGGCGAACCGACCGCGTGGGGCGGGAAGGCGGGATCGGGCACCAGGCGAACCGGCGGGGCGGAAAGGCGGTGGCGGGCGGACGGCGCGGGGCGCGGGAAGGCACTCTTGGGCGACAACCGCGCACCGCCCGGGGCAGGGCACTGGCCAAAGTCGTTTGGAGGCCCCGCTCCCCGGGGGTGCCGCCTAGCCCTTGACGGAGCCGGCCAGGAGGCCGCGGACGAAGTAGCGCTGCAGGCTCAGGAAGACGGCCACCGGCACGATCATCGACACGAAGGCGCCGGCGGAGAGCAGGTGCCATTTGGCACCCAGCGAACCGGCCATGTCGGAGAGGCGGGCGGTGATGGGCGCCAAATCCGGGGTGTTGCCGCCAAAAGCGAGCGCCACCAGGAGGTCGTTCCAGACCCACAGGAACTGGAAGATCGCGAACGAGGCGATCGCCGGGACCATCAGCGGCAAGATGACGCGGAAGAAGATCGTGACATGGCCGGCGCCGTCAACGCGGGCGGCCTCCACCAGGGAGCGCGGGATGTCCTTCATGAAATTGTGCAGCAGGAAGATCGCCAGCGGCAGGCCGAACATGGCGTGCGACAGCCACAGCACCCAGAAGGAGGCGTTCAAACCCAAGTTGACGTACTGGGTGAGCAGGGGCACCATCGCGACCTGGATCGGGACCACCTGCAACGCGAAAATGCCCACAAAGAGGATGTTCGAGCCCCGGAACGGAATCCAGGCGAACGCGTAGGCCGCAAGGAGCGCCAGAAAGATCGGGATGACCACCGCCGGCAGCGTCATGACGATCGAATTGATGAAATAGTCGGCCAAATTCGCGGTGCCGCTGCCACTGAGCACCGTTTTGTAATGGTCCAGCGAGAAACCGCCCCAGTTGGACGGGTTCAGCGCCTCCCACCAACCCGTCCGCCGGATGTCCTTGACCGAGCCCCGGAAAGACGTCACCAGCAACCCGAACGTCGGCACGGACCAAAGCAGGCCGATCGCGATCGCGATGGCCGAAGCCGAAGACGAGGTCAGCGCCCGTTTGGCCCGCGCCGCCCTGCCCCCGCCGGGCTTCGGTTGGCCGCCGGCGCGATTGCGGGTCGCGACTGCCACGCTGTTCATCGGATGTCCTCCGCTTTCCTCAATTGGCTCACGTTGTAGGCGATCACGGGGACCACGATCACGAAAAGGAGCACCGCGAGCGCCGCGCCGACTCCTTTGTTGTGATTGTTGAACGACTGCGTGTAGAAGTCGTTCGCCACGACCGAGGCGTGGTAAAGCCGCCCCTGCATGGTTCTGACAATGTCGAAAGCCTTCAGGGCGGTCATAGCGACCGTTGTCATGACCACGACCAACGCGGGCCGGATCATGGGGACGGTCACGTAACGGAACAGTTTGACGCCGGTCAGCCCGTCCAGCCGGCCGGCCTCCACAATGTCGTCCGGGATGGCCTTGATGGAGGCGCTCAGCACCGTCATCGCAAAGCCCGCTTGGATCCAGATCATGACCACCATCAAGTAGAACGTGTTCCAAGGCGCGTTCATCAGCCACTGCGGGGCGGTGGCCTCATGGTCGCCGAACCAGCCAGCCACCGTCACATACAGGTGGGACAGCACGCCGACCTGGTTGTCATACACGAATTTCCAGATGATTGAGGCCCCGACCATGGAAATGGCCATGGGCAGGAAAATCAGCGTCTTGGCGAACTTCTCGACCTTGGCGCGGTCCACGAGGACGGCGTAGACCAGCCCGATCACTGTGGACAACAGCGGGACCAGCACCACCCACGCGAGGGTGTTGCGCAGGGTCGTCAAGAACTCGGCGTCACTCAGAATGGCGCCGAAGTTGGCCAGGCCGACAAAACTCGTTGACGTCTCGTCGAACACCGAGTTCTTGATGGTCACCAGGGCGGGGTAGATCAGCCCGAAGCACACGAGTCCCAGGGCGGGGAACAAGAAGATCAACGCGGTGACCCAACTGGGGAGCCGTTTCGGCAGTTGGGAAAGGAACAGAACCAGGGCCATGACCAGCGCGAACAGCGCTATGGCGATGACCATCAGAAACAGTTTCCCCCCGATGGTGGTGGGGTGCAGCAACAAGGCGTCCATTGTCTGGCTCCTTTGGCGTCCGGCCGGGGCGGGGCGGGGCGTTCCGGGGAACCGCCACGCTCGGCGGTTCCCCGGAACGCCTCCCGCCGACTGCCAAGCCGGGCTAGGAGAACGGTACGGCTTACTTGGGCCAGGCCGCTTCGATGGCGTCCGCCACGGCCTGCTCCGACTTGCCTTCGGCGAAGTAGGCCGTCATTTCCTTCCAGAACGCGTCCGAACCGACCGCCGCCGGCATCAGGTCGGAGCCGTCGAACCGGAACTCCGCCGACGGGTCGGCCAACAGGCCGAAAGCCAACTGGTCGACCGGCGACTTGAGGTTGCCCTTCTCCAAGCTGTTATTGGCCGTGGTCCAGCCGCCCTCGGTGGCCTTGGCCTTTTCGTTTGCCCACTCCGGGCTGGACAAGAAGGTCTGGAAAGCGACCACTTCCGGTCGGTCCGCGAACGCGGCGACGAAGTCGCCGCCGCCCAGGATCGGCTTGGTGGACGGATCCGACGAGGGCAGGTAGAAGGCCCAAATGTCACCGTTCTCCGCCACGGTCGCTCCCTCGTCCGTGAAGTTGCCGCCGTAGAACGACGCCTGGCGGTGCATGAAGCACTGGCCGTCAAGGATGGGCGTGCCCGCATCCGTCCACGCGGTGGCGGCGATCGACTGGATGTCGCCAATCCCGGCGTTGACGTTCTTGTCGTCCCGCAGCACCTTCGACAACTCCTTCAGGGAGTCCACAATCTTGGGGTCGTTGAACGGAATCTCATGGTTCACCCACTGGTCGTAAGCCTCCGGCCCGGCCGACCGAAGAACCATGTCCTCAACCCAGTCGGTGGCCACCCAGCCGGTCGCCTCCCCGTCGGCTATGCCGGCGCACCAGGGCTTCGCCACGGCGTCTTCCGCCATCTGCTGAGTCAGCGCCAGCAGCTCGTCCCAAGATTCCGGCACCGCGTAGCCGTTCTCGTCGAAGGCCGAGGGCGAGAACCAGACCAGCGACTTGACCGAGGCCCCCAAAGGCGCCGCGTAAAGCTTCCCGTCAACCGATCCGTAATCCCGCCACGAGGCCGTCCAATACTGGTCCACATTGGCCGCCACGTCGGCCGGGGCCTCCAGCACCTTTCCGGTCGCCACCGCCTGCTGCAGCAGTCCCGGCTGCGGGAACGCCACGATGTCCGCCACCGCCCCGGCCTCGATCCGAGTCAAAACGTCCGCGGTCAACGACTTGGAGCCCTCGTACTTGATGTCCGCGCCGGTGCACTCCTCAAAAGGTTTGAAGGACGCCTCGTAGCTGGCGCCCTCGATGTCCACGAAAGTGGTGTAGACGCTGATCGACTTGCCGCTCAAGTCGCCGTACTTCTCATAGGCCGCGCAGTCGGCTTTGGCTTGATTGCCGCCGCCGTTTGAACCGCCGGTGTTGTTGTCTTTGTCGTCGCCCCCGCAGGCAGCCATGCCCGTGGCAAGGGCCAAGCCCAGGCCTGCTGCAATCGCGGCCTTGCCAATTGAACGCTTCATTGTCGCTCCTCGCTTATTGTGCTTGATCCGCCTCCGCACCTTCCATGTGCCTTGGCTCCGGTCCCCCAGCCCAGCCACAACGCCCGGTGGGCGGCCCGTTACGTTCATAAACTAAGCTTCCACCGCGCTGACCGCGACCGGGCGGCGGCGGCGTCCCAGATCACGCTTTGGTCACGGCGCCACGAATTCCGGCAGGTCAGCAGCGGTCCGGCGGGTTCCAGACCGCCGCCCGCGGCACCCGACAACTGTGGCCCAATAGCAATGCCAAATGCGGGGCCGTTACCATTTCGTGACCTTAATCTCCTCATGGCTGGGCTTGACTGCCGGGGCGCATAGTCGGCACGCGGCCCCGAGCACGTCCTTGGCGAGGCAACCGAAGGGACTTGAAAAGCGGCTCGCTCGGAACGGCACTGCGCCTCCGATCGCCGCGACGCTTCGGGGGGCGCGGCGGACCGCGCGGCACTATGGCTTGGGCGCGCGGGCACCCGCTGCACGGGACGGTTCCCGGCCCCCGCCACAGCTCCCACGAGCACCGGCAAACGCGGCATTATGGCTTGGGCGCGCCGACACCCGCGCTACAGAACGGCTCCCGCCACGGTGCCGGCCAGCACGGCCCCGCGCAGCACTATGGCTTGGGGAGCGCGCAGCACGGCCACGCTTTGGCGCGGGTCGGACGCGTAAACCACCACGTCCGCGCTGGCCCCCTCTTCAATCCCCGGCACGCCCAGGTAGTCGCGCCCACCGTAGGTGGCGGCCTCAATGATGGCTTCGGCGGAGATCCCGGCCAGCGCCATCAAATCCGTCTCCGTGCAATACACACCGTGGGGAATGGTGGTCGACTCGTCCGATCCGACCAGCAGCCTGACCCCTCTGTCATACAGCTCTTTCGCCTGCGCATAACGCGCCTCGTAGAGGTCAAGGAAGTGCCGCTCCCAGACCGGGTACTTGCCGCCGCCGCCAGCGGCGATCTCGGCGAAATGCTCGCGCTGGATCATGGTGGGAACAACCGCCACACCCTTGGCTCGCGCCTCCGCCATCATGGCGGCGTCCAGGCCGGTGCCGTGCTCAATGCAGTCAAGGCCGCAACGCAGGGCCTGGGCCGCCCCCTCAGCTGAGAACACATGCGTGGTGATCCTGGCGCCCAGTTCATGCGCCCGGTCAACCGCCTCGACCAGTTTGTCGTCCGGCCACAGCAGGGCCAGGTCCGGCTCCGGCATGGTGCGGTCAATCCAGTCGCCGACCAGCTTGACCCAGCCGTCGCCGGCGTGGGCCTCCTCCGCCACTGCGTCAGGCAACTGGTCAGGCACAATGTCTCGTGGCAGGTGGCGGATGTAGCGCTTGGCGATCGCCAGATGCTGGCCGGAACGGATGATCCTGGGTGCCCACGGCTCGCCGTCCAGCCACCTCGTGTTGTAGGGCTCGCGCGGGCAACCCGCGTCCCGCACCAGGAGGACGCCAGTGTCCCGGTCAAGAACCGCCTGCCGCTCCGCCTCGTCGGGCGGCACCGCGCCCATTGAGCCCAGTCCGATGTGGCAGTGCACGTCGACCAGCCCCGGCAGGACCACCCCGTCGATTCGCAAATCGGCCGCACGGGTCGGCCTTTCGAAAGTCAGCCGCCCATCGACCGACCAAACATCGCCAACTTCCGTGTCGCCATCGACAACTATCGCCCCCGATAGGTGAATCACCTCGGTCGCCATCAGGCGCCTCCTTTGTAGTTCTCAGGTTGCCGGATAGCGCCCGTCCCGGTACCAACCTGAAACGATGTGGCTGCGCGCCGCCCGTTACCCACCATTAAACGCCGGACACCGGCCACCGTCCAAAACCGACGCTCCCCGAGCGCCGCTGACTGTCGCCGCAGATCGACCCCGGCGGGCCAAGAGACCTTGCGTTCCGGCGGCACCGGGCGGACCCGGAAGGCGTTCGGCAAATTGGGCGGCCAGGTGCGCCACGAACCGAACAGCCCGGCCGGGCCGCGCCCCACCTCGACGCCGTGGGGTGCGCTACGAACCAAGCAGTGTCCGCGCGAGCCCCGCCCACTCCGGTCCGCCTCGGCGTTGCCGGGTGCGCTACGAACCGAACAGTCCGACCGAGCCGCTCCCACTCCAGTCCGCCTCGACGCTGGCGGGTGCGTTACGAACCGAACAGTCCGCCCAAGCCAGTCGGAATCTGACCTGGCGCGGGCGGGGGCTCGGCGCCGCCGCCCAGCCCGAAAGCCGAGCCCTTTTTCGGTTGATCCGGTTCGGGTCCGCGGGCACGGCGTTCGGCCATCGCGCGTTCCTCAGCGGCGCGCTTGGCGGGGTTGCCGGAGCGAGATTTCTTGCCTCGGCGCTGCGGGGACTGCATCCGGCCTTTGGACTTCTTGCCCCCGCCGCCCAGCTGCGGGCGGCCGCCCCGTGCCATTGAGCGCATCACGGTCTTGGCCTGGTCGAAGCGCTGCAGGACCTGGTTGACCGCTTGAACCGTGTTGCCCGAGCCGCGCGCTATCCGGGCGCGGCGGGAGCCGTTGATAATCTTCGGGTTGGCGCGCTCCTGGGGGGTCATGGACCGGATGATCGCCTCGACACGGTCCACTTCGCGCTCGTCGAACTGGTCCAGTGCCTCGCGCATTTGGCCAGCCCCGGGCATCATGCCGATCAGCTTCTTGAGCGAGCCCATCTGACGCACCTGTTGAAGTTGCGCCAGGAAATCGTCGAGCGTGAAATCATCGCCCTCGCCTTTGATCTTGCGCTCGAGGGCTTTGGTCTGCTCCTCGTCGAAGACGCGCTGGGCCTGCTCGATCAGGGTCATGATGTCGCCCAGGTCGAGGATGCGGCTCGCCATGCGGTCGGGGTGGAAGACCTCGAAATCGGTCAGCTTCTCGCCGGTCGAGGCGAACAGGATCGGCACGCCGGTGACGGACCTGACCGAGAGCGCGGCGCCGCCGCGGGCGTCGCCGTCCAGTTTGGTCAGCACCACGCCCGTGAAGCCGACCCCGGCCTTGAACGCCTCCGCCGTGGTGACCGCGTCCTGGCCGATCATCGAGTCGATGACGAACAACACATCATCTGGTTGAACCGCGTCGCGGATCTGGGCGGCCTGCCTCATCAGCCCGTCGTCAATGCCGAGCCGACCCGCCGTGTCCACCACCATGGTGTCGAAATGCTCGGTTTGGGCGTGCCGAAGCGCCGCCGCCGCCACCTCGACCGGGTCGCCCACGCCGTCGCCCGGCTCCCGGGCGAACACGTCCACGCCCGCCTGGCCGCCCACGATCTCCAACTGCCTGACCGCGCCCGGCCGCTGTAAGTCCGCGGCGACCAGCAGGGGCCTCTTGCCCTGTTCTTTCAGCCACAAACCCAACTTGCCCGCGAGGGTCGTCTTGCCGGATCCCTGGAGTCCCGCCAGCAATATGACCGTGGGCGGACGGGTCGCCAGGTCCAGTTCGGCAGTCTGGCCACCCAACACCTCCACCAACTCGTCGTAGACGATCTTCACGACCTGTTGCGACGGGTTGAGGGCCTTGTTGATGTCCTCGTCCAGAGCGCGCTCGCGGACGGCGGCCGTGAACTGGCGCACCACGGGGACGGCCACGTCGGCGTCCAGCAGCGCGCGGCGAATCTCGCGGATGGTGGCGTCAACATCGGCTGGCGACAGCCGCCCCTTGCCGCGCAACGACTTGAACGTGGCGGTGAGGCGGTCAGACAGGGAATTGAACATAAGGCCTTAAGGCTACCCGGCCCCGCAGCGAAGCCCGCCATGAGAATTCCGCGAACGCCATGGACGCCGGTACAACCCAAAACGCGATCGTGATCCACCAACGGATCAGGAAGAGCCCGAAGGTCGCACCAGAGGCGATCTCGCCGGCCGCCACGCCGCCAAATGCAACCTAGAACACGATCTTGATCCGCCGCTGGATCACGAAGGGCCCGAAGGTTGCACCACGGGCCACCCAGGCGGCCGCCACGGTGCCAAATGCAACCCAGAGCACGATCCTGATCCACCACTGGATCACGAAGAGCCCGGAGGTCGCATAGGGGGCCACCTCGCCGGCCGCCACGGTGTCAAATGCAACCCAGAACACGATCCTGATCCACCGCTGGATCACGAAGAGCCCGAAGGTTGCACCACGGGCCGCCCAAGCGCCCGCCACGGAGCCAAATGCAACCTAGAACACGATCCTGATCCACCAGCGGATCACGAAGAGCCCGAAGATCGCATTGGTGCCCCGACATGGGCGTCCCAACCGCCCTCAGGTTGGTGGCGGAAGCTTCACGCCTTCGATTCTTGCCAGCTCGGTCGCAACGCGCCGAACCAACCGATGCTGGTCGCGCAAGTCTTTGGCCCCTACCTCGATCATTGCGTGCCCAAGGCAGCGCAGTTGCTCGCGCCGCTCCATGTCCGCGTAGAACTGATCGACCGACTCGAAGTGGTAGCGGCCCTGATACTCAATGCCAGCCGGGTAATGCTCAAGACCCAAGTCTTCGTAGCGGACGATCTTGCCGCTGCCGTCCTTCACCGGGCGGTTGACCATCCCTCGCGGCAGGCCGCAATCGCGCAGAACCGGCCTGACCCAGGTCTCCGGATTGGAGTCCGTGCCCGGTTCGGCCAGCGCCACCACCAGGCGGGCGGTCTTGACGCCGGGACGAGCCCCGAGGCTCTCGACGCTCCCCAAGAGGTCGGCTTTGGTGACCCAGGCCGCCTCCCCGCGCATGAGAGCGTCTGCGGCCATCACCAGGCCGGCGAACGAGCGATGCGGCTCAACTGTGAAATCGGCCAGCGGCCATGGCAGGCCGCCCAGGCCCAGAATGGTCCGCAACCTGCGGGCTCTGCCATGTCGGCCCAGTTTGTCCCAGGATTGGCGCCGGGTCGGTGGAAAATAGTAGCCGGAGGGAAGATGGTTGGCGGCCAATTGCGCCAGCCAATCACCTGGCGGGGCCAAGGGGACCCCGCAGGTGAAGCGCCACGGCTGGGCTGGTTTGGCATGCCGGTGCGCTCGACCGCTGGCTGATCGCAGCCGTGCAACTCCTTGACTCACTTCCACGGGCCCATTGAGCGCCTCGTCTTCAAGAGCTCTGGGCAAGTCGCACCCCGACAGGGCGAGCGCCGCCGCGCCGGTCACCATTCCGCCGGGGCTGTGATCAACGGCGTCATTGCAACGTTCGACCAGCGCGGAGAAGTGTTCGGTGTCGGTGATTGCCACGCTGCGATTATCGGACGTCTTCAAGAACCTAGTGGGTGCCGGGCGTCTTTGCTGTGGATAACCGCGGCGGCCGTTCTCCTCAACTGTTCGCCAAGGCGGCGCGGGCGCGGTCCGCCAGGCCCCGGATCAGGGAGGCTCGCAGTTTGGTCCAGGCCTTGGGGCCGGCGGCTTGGGCGTCCGCCTCGGTGAGGGCCGCCACGCCGTCCAGCAAGTCGAGCCGGTGGTCCACCGCGTCTAGAAGCGCCGCAACGGTCTCCGGGTCGTTGGGATCCCGTGAGGTCGCCAGAACCGGCAGCGTTAGGTGGTGGCGGATCAGGGCGACCATGAACTCGACCTGCTCCGGCTCATAGCCCATGCGGGCGAACAGCGGCCGGGCCAGCAGCGCGCCCAGCGCCGGGTGGTCGCGTTCGCCGGGGCGTTTGCCCAGGTCGTGGAACAGCGCCGCCACGGCGACCAGATCAGCCGGGGCGGACCCGAGGTTCAAGGAGGCGAGCCGGGCGACGGCCTCGACCTGATGACGGTCAACGGTGTGCCGGTGCAGCGCGTTGCGCTGCACCAGGTTTCGCACGCCGATCCATTCGGGCCAAAGGCGAACTATCACGCCCGCCTGGTCGAGGTCCTCCCAGACCCGCACTATCGCTTCCCCGCACGCCAGATAGGCCGCCAGTTCGGACCGCGCCTCCGCTGGCCACGGCTCCAGCAAGGCCGGGCAGTCGCGCAAAGACAGCAGCGTCAGCGGCTCGAAGGCGAAGCCCGTCTGCGCGGCCACTCGGGCCGCCCGGAGCGGCAGAGCCGGATCCGTTGGCACCGACAACGGCGCGGGGACCCCAGGCGCGCCCGACCCTGCGGCCGCCCCAAGGCCGGTCCCGCCCGACTGAGACCCGGCGGCCGGACCAGACCCTCCGACCCATCCAGAAGTGGCGGCCTGCCCAGACGCGGCGCGCCCGGACACGGCGGCCGACCTAGGCCCCGCACCCCGCCCAGACCCGTCAACCGCCCCAGACCCGTCGACCGCCCCGGGACCGGCAGCCGACCCAGACCCGGCAGCCAGCCCGTGCACGGCCCCGAAAGCCGGCGTTAGCGCCTGCCCAAATCCAGACGCGGTCCCGGGCCCGCTCCCGGATAGCACAATCTCCCCGCCCAGTTCCGCCAACCCCTGCGCCAGGGGCGTGAGCCGAGGCCCTTGCCGTCGGCTGCGCACAAACACGGCGGGGAGCACCTTGCGGCCGGGCAGGTTGCCAACCGCCCGCCTCATCGTTGTGTCAAGGGCATAGGTGATGGTCCGCCCCGCGCTGGCCAGGTTGGCGAGCAGCCGGTCGGCTGTCAAGTGTGGGTCCAGCGCGCGGGCCGTCACGTCCTGGTCGGCCATCAGCAGCAGGCTCGCGTTGCGCCGGGCCGCGCTGTGCGAGGCGTCCCGCACGTCCAGCAGGTACTCCCGTGCCCCGTCGAAGCCCAGTTCCCGGCGCGGCTTCTCCGCCAGCCAAGAGGCCACCAGCGCGTCCAGGGTGACGGCGTCCCGCAATCCGCCCCGCGCCTCCTTCAGGTCCGGCTCCAGCCGATAGGCCAAATGCCCGAACGCCTCTTCCCGCTCCGCCACCGAAGCGACCAGTTCCGGCAGCCGCTTGCGGGCCGCCGCCCGCCAGTCTGTCAACACCGCCGATGCCGCCCTGCCCGCCAGTTCCCTATCCCCGGCCAGCGGGGTCAACGACAGCAGTCCGGTCGCCGCGGGCAGGTCCGAGGACGCGATCCGGCGGCATTCGGCCAACGACCGGAAGGACTGGTCCAAGTCAAAACCGGCGTCCCAGATTTGGTACCACAGCGCCCGCGCCAGCCGTTCCCGGCGGTCGTCGTTCCAGCCGTGGCCTTCGTAGACCACCACCAGGTCGAGATCGGACAGCGGGCCGATGTCGCCGCGCCCAAGCGAGCCAACCCCTCCGAGTGCAATGCCGCCGGCCGGGCCGCCTCCGCCGCCCAAACTCTCCCCGCCAGCCGAAAGCGCCCCGCCGAGAGCGCCAAGCGACCCGAGCGACCCACCCGAGCCTACCGCCCCATAATCGCCCAACCCCGCCGCAGACCCGAAGCCGGCGGAGCCGGCACCGGAGCCGCCCAGTGGGTCGCTGGCCGCCGCCTCGACCCACAGCCGCCGCAAGGCGGCCCGCAGCAACTGGGTCCGCAGGGCCCGTCCGCGCCGGCCGGGCATCCACCACACTGACGCGAACGGTCCTTGGCCTTTTCTGGCCATGCCGAGGTCCCGGAAGGCGGGGGCGCCGCCTTCCGGGACCTCGGCAGTCAACTGATCGGACGTCAGAGCGAAGCAGACTTGGCGAACGCGCTCACAGCGCGTCCGCGCCCTTGTCGCCGGTCCGCACGCGGACCAATTCTTCGACGTCCACGACCCAGACCTTGCCGTCGCCAATCCGCTCTGTGCGGGCGGAGGAGACGATTGCTTCGACGGCGGGCGCCGCGACCGCGTCATCCACCACCGCCTCAATCTTGATCTTGGGCAGCAGGTCGACCGTGTATTCGGCGCCACGGTAGACCTCGGTGTGGCCCTTCTGGCGGCCGTAGCCGGACACCTCTGAGACCGTCATGCCGCGTGCTCCGGCCGCTTCGAGGGCGGTCTTGACCGCGTCCAAACGGTGCGGCTGGATGATTCCCGTAACCAGTTTCATCTTTCCTTGCCTTTCGGATAACGGGTCAGTTGTTGAACCGACCAGAAGTGATGGTCTCATATGCGGTCTCGCCGTGCTGGGCAAGGTCAATCCCGGAGACCTCTTCAGCCTCGCCGATTCGCCAGCCGATGGTGACCTTGATCAACAGGCCGATCACGGCCGTGATAACCCCAGAGTAGATGACTGCGAACAAAGCCACCGTGACCTGCGTCAACAACTGGGTGAGCCCGCCGCCGTAGAAGAGCCCGGCCTGAGCCCCGGGCCAGAGGTTGTTCTCCGTGGCGAAGAAGCCGATCAGCACGGTGCCGACCAGCCCGCCGACCAGGTGGACCCCAACCACGTCCAGGGAATCGTCATAACCGAGCTTGAACTTCAGGCTCACCGCCAAAGCGCACAGCACACCGGCCACCACGCCAATGGCGACCGCGCCCAACGGCGAGACGAACCCCGCCCCTGGGGTGATGGCGACCAGGCCAGCCACCACGCCCGAGGCCGCGCCCACCGAAGTCGGCTTGCCGTCCTTGATCTTTTCCGTCGCCGCCCAGGCCATAGCCGCAGCGGCGGTGGCGACAAACGTGTTCACCCAGGCCAGGCCCGCTTGGTCGTTGGCCGCGCCAGCGCTGCCAGCGTTGAAGCCGAACCAGCCGATCCACAGGAGAGCGGCGCCGAGCATCACGAAGGGCACATTGTGGGGCCGCATGGGGGTCTTGCCGAAGCCCTGCCGCTTGCCGATCACCAAGGCCAGAGCCAGGCCCGCAATGCCGGCGTTGATGTGGACAACCGTGCCACCCGCGAAGTCCAACGGAGTGGACAACGCGTTGGCCACCCAGCCGTCTCCGCCCAGCATGCCCCCGCCCCAGACCATGTGGCAGAGCGGGAAATAGACCACCGTGGCGAAGATCCCCACGAAGACCAGCCAGGGCCCGAACCGCACGCGATCCGCCAGCGACCCGGAGATCAGCGCGACCGTGATGACCGCGAAGGTCGCCTGGAAGCCGACCCAGACCCAGGCCGGGACTCCCGATTCGGCCAACACGTTGGTCGGGTCGTCAATCGCCAGCTTGGTCAGGCCGAATAATTCTGCGGGGTTGCCGAACAACCCCCCCACGTCGCTGCCGAAGGACATCGAATAGCCCCACAGCACCCAGATGACGCCCACCACTCCGGCGGTGCCGAAGCTCAGCATCATCATGTTCAGGACGGACTTGGTTCTCACCAAACCGCCATAGAAAAAGGCCAGCGCCGGCACCGTCATCATCAGCACCAGCGTGGCGGAAGTCAAAATCCATGCGGTGTTGCCGGTGTCGAGAGGAAAACTCTCAACACTGGCCGCCAACAGCAGGTCACTACTCACCGTGATCCCTCCTAGTTTCGTCGGGGCTCGCTTATACCCAACGAGCTTGCGCCGGAAGGATTTCCGTTTGCCGCTCAGGCCTGTTACGGGCGCATGACGGCACCGCCGCCCAGGTAAACGTTATGTTGCCCGATGCCGTCCACCCGCCTCCCAGCCCCCAGCCACGCAGGGCCCGGCATCGGGCCGGTCAGAGCGGTCGGACCGCTCACGCGGTCAGGCCGGTCACGCGGTCAGGCGGTCACGCGGTCAGGCGGTCGGACCGGTCACGCGGTCGGGCCGATCAGGTGGTCGGGCCGATCAGGCCGGTCAGGCGATCAGGCCGTCCACGAAGGTTTCGGGGTCAAAGGGCGCCAGGTCGTCGGGGCCCTCCCCCAAGCCGACCAGTTTGACGGGCACGCCCAGTTCTCTTTGCACCGCGATCACAATCCCGCCTTTGGCTGTGCCGTCCAGCTTGGTCAGCACAATCCCGGTCACGTCCACCGCCTCGGTGAAGACCCGCGCTTGGGTGAGCCCGTTCTGTCCAGTCGTCGCGTCAAGGACCAGCAGGGTTTCCGTGATGGGCACCCGCTTGGAGGCGACCCGCTTGATCTTCTCCAATTCCCCCATCAGGTTGGCCTTGTTGTGCAGGCGGCCGGCTGTGTCGATGATGACGGTGTCGACCTGGCGGTCAATCCCGGCAGCCACGGCGTCAAACGCGACCGAGGCCGGGTCGGATCCCTCCGGGCCCCGCACCACTTCGACCCCGACCCGTTCGCCCCAGGTTGTGAGCTGTTCGGCGGCGGCGGCCCGGAAGGTGTCCGCCGCGCCCAGGATGACTGTGTTGCCTTCCGCCACCTCGAGGCGGGCGAGGCGCCCGATCGTCGTGGTCTTCCCCGAACCGTTCACCCCGACCACAAGAATGACTCCCGGGTTGCCGTCCTCGCCTTGGTCGCGGATGGTGCGACTGGCCGGCGCGGCGACCGCCGCCAGCAACTCGCGCCTGAGGGTCGCTGCCGGGTCCGCGCCCGCGCCTTCGACCCGCATGGCCGCCCGGACGTTGTCCAGGATCTCCTCTGAGGCGGCCGCGCCCACGTCCGCCAACAGCAATGTCTCCTCGAATTCGTCCCAATCCGATTCGGTCAACTGGTCGCGGCTCAGCACCGCCAGCAGCGCCCGGCCCAGCGCCGATTTGGACCCGGCCAGCCGTGCCCGCAAACGCTGCAGGCGGGAGGCGGGGGCTTCCGGAATCTCCAGTTCGACGCCCTGGGCTGCGGATTCGTCCCGCTCTTCGGGCGCGGGTTCACCCGGCTCTCCGGGCGCGGCCTCGGCGCCCGGCTCGGACGGGCCTTGGGCCTTAGGCCCGGCCTCCGGTTCGGCTCCGGTCGGCTCCAGCGGCGCCGCTGGAACTGGCGGCGGTGCGGCGGCTTTGGCGGACGGCATCGGCGGCGTTGGCTGGACGGACGGCGCCGAACGTCCGCGCCGGCGGACCAACCAGAAGGCGAGCAGCCCAATTGCCGCCGCCGCGATCACAACGCAGGCGACGATCAGCCAAGTCATAGCATCTGAACCCATGCCCACCATCTTCCCTCACTTGGGCGCAAGGGCGGGCTGACGGGCGGCCGGCGCCCGTGGAACCGCCGCCCGAGGGCCGGCCACACCTGCGGCTGGAGGGCCGGAAGGGGTCATCCCTCGGCGATGTTGGCCTCGATGGCGGCGAGCAGTCCCTTCAAGGCTGGGCCGTTGGCCCGAACGAAGTCCTCTTCCATTTCGCGCTGCATCGCCGTCAGGCGGGACATGTAATCGGTCTGCTGGCGGCAATCGAAATCGGCCAGGGCGATGGCCTTCTCCGGCTCGGACTGGATCATGGACCGTTGATCCTTCGGCAGCGGCCCGTCGAGGTACCGGCCCCTGTCGGCGACCGTGCCGTCTGCGCCGGAGCGTATGGCCAGGTAGAACGCCAGCACCGGCCCGCTGGTGACCATTCTTATGCCGCTGTCGCCAACGCCCCATTCTTCGGGGAGGTCGTAGCCGAACTGCGCCATGCAGGCAGACCACTCGCGGTCCAGTTCCAGTGTGCGCGGGTCGTTGTCAATGTCCCAACTGATCTCGCCCATGGCGCCGACCAAGTCTTGCTGGGCGTAATGGGTCAGCGGGTCGGTGATGGCGGGGTCGGGAAGCGCTGTTTCTGCGCGGTCGCGGCAGCTGCCTATCTCTCCCGGTTTGGCGGTCGAGCTCACCCACGTGTTTTCGCCCGCCGGCTCCAAGCCATCAAGAGCCTTGTGGTACGCGTCGAGGGCCGACTTCGACAGCGACTCCATGTACTGCGCGTTCCGGTCGTTGGCGTACTGCTCTTCGAGCGCCGCTTGGTCGGCTGGATCGTCCCAGTCCAACACCCCCTCCCCCAGTTCCTCCCAGCGACCGTAGCCGTGCTCGGCGACGTCCTGCCTGGTCTCGCCCAATTGCGGCACCGGCAAACGGTCCCACAGCCAGCCGAAATCTTGGTCAGAGGCCTGCGCCCGGGCGGAGGTGCCGTCGGAGGCGAAAGGCTCCGTGGGGTAGTAGACAAACCCGGCCGCGGCCATGCAGCGCGCGACTTCGGCCTCCACGTCGTTGTGGCGCTGGGCCGATCTCTGTTCCAGGCCGGGCCCCAGGATGGTGCGCTCATAGCGCAGCGCCTCAAAGTAGGGTTCCAGAGGCATGTCGGGGGGTGCCGCGCTGCTGAACATGGCCCAGCGAACCGAATCCTCGCCCTGGGCGGCATCGCCGGAGCCGATGGACGCTGAGGGATCCCCGCCGCCAGACGTGGGGGCGGCGGTGCCGCCGCCGTGGGTGCACCCCGCCACCAGCGCGAGGGCGGTCAGCGCCCCGATGCAGGCCGGCCGGCTGGCGCGGCGCCGCGACCGCTTCGGCGGTCCCCCATCGGGGCGGCCCCAATCCGACGCCCGCAGGGCGGTTGGTTCCGTCATACTCAAATCCTGCCATGGGGACCGGCACCCTCAATCAGCTGCGAGCAGGAGGCCCGCACAAAAGGCCAGGCCGCGCCAATTCTCGGACCGCTGGCACCGGATGGAGCCCAAGTCGGCCGATGCCGTCCGTTAGTCCGCGCGTTCGGTGACGTACCGCCGCACGGGCGCCTCGATGATTTCGCGGAGTGAGCTTAGCCGGACCTGTTCGGCCTCTGAGAGACCGTCCATGGCGCCGTCGCGGTCGTCGCCGTTGAAACCGGGCACGTCGAAACCGATCACCGGGTCGACGCTGCTCGGATAGGCGCCCCAAATCGCCTCCGAACCGGACAGGGTTCCGTCCCACTCCATCTGGTCGGCGGCCTCGTGGGCCTCGCTGTCGAAGTTGGGGCACGCCTCCAGCAGTTTCCGCAATTCAGATTCGGTGATTTCTCCCGGCAGCAAAGCCATCGCCTGGGCGGCGGGATCCTCCGACCTGGGCGGATCGGGGTCCTTGAGGTCGGAGTAGCCGTTGGCCCGCGCGCACTTCAACCACTCCAAAGTCGCCTCCAGCGTGCGCTGCGCGAATCTGGCATCGAACTCCTCAGCTGCAGCGTTAGTGGGGTCGGCGTAGCCGGTCTCCCTCAGGCATTTCACCCACGATTTGGTGTGATCATCGGTGCCTATTATCAAGAACGGCTTTCCGGACACGTTGCCGCCTGAATCCAAGTACTTGGCCGCCAAGGATCTGACTTCTTCCCATTCGGCCTCCAGTTCCGCCTCGGAAATGCCCTCGCGGTAAGAGTCCTCCATCAAAACGATGCCGTCTGACAAATACTGCAGCTCATCGTCGGGGAAATCGACGATGACCTTGCCGTCCATGCCGTCGACAATGCCGTCAAGGGGAAGCTCCAGCGCTGGCACTCCTGCGTTCTGAAGGCACTCCACCATGGCGCGGGCAATCTCGGGTTGCGTCCGCCCGTCTGCCGGGCCGCCGTTCAAGCTGGCCACACCGCCCCCGCTGGAGCATCCGCCAGCCGCCCACGCCCCCGCGGCCAATAGGACGATCGCCGCCAACCGCGCCTGATCGACTGCGCTCAAGTGGACCTGCGCGCCTTTCATTAGCTCGACCCCAAATCTGTTGGGCGCGTTCCGCGCTCTTGTGTCCAAGGCAAATCCATTGCGCGCCTTCCTCCCGCAGTCACAACGCGTCACGTAGCGCGGCAATCTCTCCATCGTCGGGAAACTGCTGCGCCAACAATCGAATCCGGCCGATGGTGGCCTTGCGCCCCGCCAAATCCTGGTCCACAGTCAGGTTGTATAGGGCCTTGGCGTGCTGGAGGGCGATGGCCGGGTCGGCGGCGAACCGGCCCGCCAACTCCCCAAGCCGCCCCACCGTCCCCTCGCGCCCCGCCAAATCCTGCTTGGCGGTCAGGTTGACCAAGGCCATGGCGTGCTGGAGGGCGATGGCCGGGTCGGCGGCGAACCGGCCCGCCAACTCCCCAAGCCGCCCCACCGTCACCTCGCGCCCCGCCAAATCCTGCTTGGCGGTCAGGTTGAACAAGGCCTTGGCGTGCTCGAGGGCGATGGCCGGGTCGGCGGCGAACCGGCCCGCCAACTCCCCAAGCCGCCCCACCGTCACCTCGCGCCCCGCCAAATCCTGCACCACAGTCAGGTTGACCAAGGCCATGGCGAGCGGGAGGGCGATGGCCGGGTCGGCGGCGAACCGGCCCGCCAACTCCCCAAGCCGCCCCACCGTCGCCTCGCACCCCGCCAAATCCTGCACCACCGTCAGGTTGTATAGGGCCTTGGCGAAGGCCAGGCGAACGGATGGCCCCTGTGCGAGGTCCCGGTTCGGGGGAAACCTGAGGAGGCGCTCACCGGTCCACAGGTCGCTGAAGGGTGTGGCATTGATGAAATCGCGGGCTGCGCGGCTCATGAAATCAGCGGTCTGCCATGGGCGGGTGGCCCAGGAGGCGTCAAGCAAGGATTCCAGCC